>JBIKSB010000203.1:0-2794 GCA_044348855.1 Ilumatobacteraceae bacterium
GTGCCATGAACCAACTTGATGGTGTCAGCCTTGATGATGCAAAGACATTGCTGAATGTGTTGGCTGATTTCCATGCGTCATGGTGGGCAAGCCCCGATTTCGACAGTATGGCGGCCTACTTTCAACCTCTGAATAATCCCACCTACAACGCAGTACTACCTATGTTGTGGCAAGCCGGATGGCCCATTGTTGAACAACACGGCATGGATGTTGTTCCCGAATCTGTAGCACGCATTGGTGGCATCTGGGCAGAGAAAGTTCCCTGGATGCTTTCTAACTTGATGAGTCCTACAACGATGTGTCACGGTGACTTCCGCGCAGACAACTTGATGTTTGATGGCGCACAACCCGTAGCGATCGACTTCCAACTCATCGGAACAGGTAGTGGTATCTATGACGTGGGTTACTTCATTTCACAGTCCATCACTTCGGCTGTCCGCTCGGGTCATGACCGTGAACTTGTCAACGGCTACCTCGATCGTCTCGAATCACATGGGATCAGCGTGGATCGTGACGAGATGTGGCGCCAGTACCTCGTCTCCATCTGTTTCTGTGTCACCTACGGTGTGACCACCTTCCAGGGATACGCAGACCAGAACGAGCGCGGACAGCAACTCATCAAGGAAATGCTTGGTCGCTCCTTGCGTGCAGTTGCCGACAACAATGCACTCAGCGTTTTTGATTGATTTTTGAGCTCCCACACGGGAGACTGCATACATGAGCGAACACTCCCACGAACATGGACGAGATCTTTTGACCCAACTTGCAGGAGAAGGTCGCGAACTGCGAGCACTCATTCCTGGGGTCTACGACGGTTTTGGCGAACTTCACAAAGCAGCATTTGCCGAGGGTGCAATCGACAAGAAAACAAAAGAGCTCATCGCATTGGCTATTTCTATTGCTGTGCGTTGTGATGGTTGTATCGCTAGCCATGCACGTGGAGCCTCGCTCAACAAGGCCACAGAGGCCGAAGTAGCCGAAGCAATTGGCGTGGCAATTTCTATGAGTGGCGGACCTGGCACCGTATACGGCCCACGGGCTCTCGCAGCATTTCGCTCCTTTAACAACAAGCCCCAGACATAGAAGCACCGTCGCGGCATTCTCAGACCAGAGTGCAGTCCAACTCCTGAGACTAGGAACGCGAGACATACGCTTCGGATATGTCACACATGGAAGTTTCTGTTGATCCCACCGAAGTAGGTCTTGACCCACAACGTCTTGCACGCATCGAAACCCACTTTGCAAAATATGTCGAGAACGGAAAACTTCCCGGCTTTCACATCACTGTCTCTCGCGCGGGCAAACTTGCATACAGCTCGATGTATGGCCATGCCGATGTAGAAAACGGCAAGCCCATCGCTGATGACACGATCTACCGCATCTACTCCATGACCAAACCCATCTGTGCTGTTGCGGCACTGATGTTGTGGGAAGAAGGTCTCTTTGAAATGCGCGATCAGGTGAAATGGTTTATCCCTTCGTTTGGCAACCAAAAAGTATTTCGCTCAGGCACACTCACTGCACCACGTTTTGAACCAGTCACAGAGCCAATGGAGATGTGGCAGCTCTTCGCCCACACCTCAGGTATGACATACGGATTTGTCTATGCCAATCCCGTTGATCAGATGTATCGCAATGCAGGATTTGAATGGGGTACTCCAAAAGGTGCAAACCTTGAGCAGATTTGTGACGCATTGGCTGCATTGCCCTTGATGTTCCAGCCGGGCACTGAATGGGCATATTCAATGTCCATCGACGTCCTCGGCCGCATTGTGGAGATTCTCTCTGGAATGACACTGGGTGAGTTCATGCACAAGCGCATCTTTGCCCCACTTGGGATGAACGACACTGCTTTTTATTGTGAACCCGATAAAGCCGACCGACTCGCTGCGCTCTACGTACCAAACCCTGCAGACAAGAAACGTCTTCGCAGTGATGCCATGGGAGCAGGTGCACTGAATAAACCCATTGCAGACCTTGGTGGTGGCGGTTTGGTGTCTACCACTTCTGATTATTTGAAGTTTGCAGAAATGCTTCGTGGTGGTGGCGAGTTGAATGGCGTGCGCATTTTGTCTCCTCGCACTGTGGAGTTCATGGGGTCTAACCATCTGCCAGGCAATGCAGATCTCACTGCATACGGTCGCCCCTTGTTTTCAGAAACAACATTTGATGGCGTGGGATTTGGCCTTGGGGTGAGCGTGACGCTCGACCCCATTACGGCAAAGGTTCCTGGCAGTGCAGGAGATTACGGCTGGGGTGGTGCTGCGAGCACAAACTTCACAGTCGATCCGAAAGAAGATCTTGTGTACATGATTATGACGCAGTTACTTCCCTCAAGTACCTGGCCACTACGCAGCCAACTTAAGCAGTTGGTATTCCAGTCTTTGATTGACTGACAGCACGCTTCATCTGCACCGACAACACACCTAACATCGCAAGCCCTGTCGCGATAATGACGAGGCCTTGCGCTAGATCGTTATTGATCCAGTGCACCACTGACATCACAATTCCCGCCACAATCAAAAACGCACCGGCAATCAGCATCTCAGGGGCAAGCATGATGGACCCGACGGCAAACAATGCAGCCCCCATCACGATGGGAATGAATTTGCCATTCGAAAGATCTGCACCTAGCGGCATTGTCCCAATGACATACATCAAAGATCCGTATACCCGAGCCAAAATCGGCACTCCAATGTCTTGAGAACCCATTACCAACATGATGATTCCGGGTATGAGCGTGAATGCAGACATCACCCATGCACTATCTGAATCGGTGAGTGCACCCAAAGAT
>JBIKSB010000204.1:0-2792 GCA_044348855.1 Ilumatobacteraceae bacterium
CATGCCCCATGGACATTGGGATTACTTGCACCTGCGGACTATCCCATGCCCATGGTGGACCATGCCGTGGAACGGGAAGAGGCATTGACGCGTTACAAAGCGGTCAGTGGTAAGTAAAATTTGACGCGCAATGTTGGATGAACGCAAAACAGCAATTCTTCGCGCAGTAGTGCAGGAGTATGTCGCCACTGGTCAGCCAGTGGGCTCCACTCATATTGCGACCTTGCCTTCGGTCAAGGTCTCGTCGGCAACAGTGCGCAATGAAATGGCAACGTTGGAGCAAGAGGGGTACCTGGCTCAGCCTCACACCTCAGCGGGGCGCATTCCCACAGATAAGGGCTATCGGCATTTTGTAGATTCCATTTCGCCCGAAGGCAATCTTGCGGGCGAACAGCTGTCTCAAGTGGGTGATTTTTTCCAAGCAGCACATGGTCGCTTGGAAGATCTTTTGCGACACACCACCACTTTGTTGGCCAACATCACCAAGCACACCGCAGTTGTTGTGGGTCCTGAAGTGGAAAACACCACTGTGCGTGCCATTCACATCAGTCGCGTGACGCCTCGTACGGCCACAGTTGTGGTGGTGCTGTCGAATCACGGAGTAGAAAATGAAACCATCAGCGTGTCTGATGGTGTGACTGATGAGCATTTTTCGTTGGCTGTGCAGCATTTGTCTCGCATGTTGATAGACCGCTCCTTGGCTGATGTAGATACGGTGCCTTCGACGAACGATGCACATGTGGACTCGGTGTGTTTTGCCACAATTAATGCACTCTCTAAACATCGAAAAGATAAACCCGTGTTTGTCGGCGGGGCGGCGTCTTTGGCAAATGCATTTGACGCTGTAGATGTTGTGCGCGATGTTCTCACCACCATCGAACAACAGTTTGTTGTTGTCACGCTTTTGCAAGACCTTCTCGATCGTGGCTTGTCGGTCTCTATTGGTGCAGAACACGGCATCGAACAACTCTCGGCCTGTTCTGTCATTGTGGCGCCCGTCATTGCCGATGGTGAAACCATTGGTTCGGTGGGTGTACTTGGCCCCACACGCATGAATTACCCACAAGCGCTCAACACTGTGGAAGTGGTGTCAAGCCAGTTGGGTCGCCATATCGCCGAGGGTGCATCGTGAGCACAGATTTCTATGCATTGATTGGCGTGCCGCAAAACGCGTCAGCCGATGACATTAAACGCGCGTATCGCAAACGTGCACGTGAGTTACACCCTGATGCCAATCCTGATAATCCTGAGGCCGAAGAAAAATTCAAAGAAGTCAGCCGCGCCTACGAGGTGTTGTCAGACCCAGAAACACGTGCTCGCTACGACCGTTTTGGAGAAGCAGGAATTTCTGGCGGCAGTGGAGGTTCTGATCCGTTTGGTGGTGGCGGTTTCGGTGACATTTTTGAGGCATTCTTTGGCGGTGGTGGCTTTGGAGGCCAACGTCAACAAGCTGGTCCGCCTCGCGGACAAGATCTCGAAGTCACCGCACGCATCACATTGGAAGATGTACTCAACGGAGCACAAGTCACCGTGCAGGTCAATACTGCAATCTCATGTGATCCCTGCAAGGGCTCGGGTGCGGGCGCGGGGACTGAACCTGTGCAATGTTCCGAGTGCGGTGGGCTTGGTCAAGTAAGGCGTGTACGCCAAAGCATGTTGGGGCAAATGGTCACCACTGGCCCATGTGGTCGATGCGGAGGAATGGGGCAAGTCATTGTGACCCCATGCTCTTCGTGTTCTGGTGATGGGCGCATCATGTCAAAAGAGTCCTACACAGTCGATGTGCCTGCGGGCATTCGTTCTGGGCAAACACTGCGTTTATCTGACAGGGGCGCAGTAGGTCCTCGCGGTGGACCCGCCGGCGATTTGTACGTGCATGTTGCAGTGGCCACACATAATGAGTTTGAACGTGTGGATGACGACTTGGTGTACACCTTGTCATTGAGCATCACTCAAGCAGCGCTCGGGGTGCACACGGTCTTGCAAGCCCTTGATGGCGAACTTGATTTAGTTGTCCCTGCAGGTACGCAACATGGAAAACAATTCGTTGCCCGCGGACGAGGAGTTCCTCATCTTCAAGGTAGAGGTCGCGGCAATCTCATCGTGCGTATTGCGGTGGTGATACCCACGTCATTGTCGCAAGAACAAGAACAGTTATTGCGACAACTTGCACAAGTTTCTGGCGATGACATCGCACCACCCGATAAGAGTTTGTTTTCTAAAATCAAATCGGCATTTACGTGATTGAAGAACTTCGTCGTTCATCTGCGCATGTCTTTGTAGAAGACCTCGTTGCACCTGTACTCAGCGAAGATGATTTTCATCATCTCGATCGCGTGATGCGATTGCGCCGAGGCGAGATAGTCACATGTTCAGATGGGCTAGGGAACTGGGTATCCACCACTTGGGATGCAGGCCTACATCCTGTGGGAGAAATACAAAGATCATCATCTCGGCAAGGCAATCTCACAGTGGCCATCGCCCCAGTGAAAGGTGATCGCACGGAGTGGGTCATAGAAAAGCTTGTGGAGTTGGGTGTGGACCGCATTGTGGTGTTGGCCCCCACGGATCATTCGGTGGTGAAATGGTCTCACGAAAAAACTCCTCAAGTGCTTGAGCGCTATCGCCGTATTGGGCGATCGGCCGCAATGCAGTCTCGCCAAGTGTTTCTCCCAGAAATTCTCGGCCCGATTGCTCTCAATGCAGTGAACGAAGCGGGAAGCGGAGAAGTAGTTGCCTATGCCGAGCCTGGGGGCAGTTGTGCTATTGAGGAGGTCACCACATTGGTGGTG
>JBIKSB010000205.1:0-2784 GCA_044348855.1 Ilumatobacteraceae bacterium
TTCATTAATTCAGGTCAGCTTTACCAGCCTGTATGAACATGTGGGGCACATGAGAGACCTAGTGATCAATTTGAAGTATCACGGCATGCAATCACTTGCTAAAGATGTAGCTCAGATGTTGAGTCCAGCCATCATGAAGTCCACTGCAATTGATGTCATTACTTGGGCTCCTACGTCGCCAGCGCACCATAAAGAGCGGGGGTTTGATCACAGTGAACTCATCGCACGGCACTGTGCCGCATGGTGCGGCATGGCGCATCGCAAGTTACTGCGTCGCACCAACCAAGAGCATCAAACGGGCCAAGGTCGCCAGGTGCGACTAGAGCAGCCACGGTTCGTCGCTCGGCCTTGCGATGGACAACGAGTGTGTGTGGTGGATGATGTAATGACTACGGGGGCAACTCTGCGTGCTGCGGCACTTGCTTTGGTGCATCGCGGTGCACGTGAAGTGCATTGTGTGAGTTTGACGTATGTGAAGTAGTGGGCTTTTGCTAAGCCAAGTTGGTCAAAGTGCGCGCGTGATGTATTGCAGGAAGCGAGTCTTGTTCCACATGAATTCCATGGAGTCCTACTGCAGATGCGGCTGCGACATTTGCGTGTAAGTCATCCAGGAAGGCAGCCCGAGGTGCAGTAACTCCAAGACGCTCGAGTGTGAGTTGATAAATCGCCGGGTTGGGCTTGCGCATTCCTACTTCGTGGCTGTCCACGATGGTGGTGAACAGTGCGTCAAAGTCAAGCAGTGGCCACCACCACTCGCGAAACTCACGAACATTGTTGGTGAGGATCGCAGTGGGAATATTGGCACTACGTAAATCATGAATGAATGCCACCATGTCATCGTTGAGCTCGAATGCAAAAGATGACCGTGAAGAAGATTTCTCTGTGGGCGGGTGAGCGGGACGAGTGACACCTGCATCAGCGAGAAGTTTTTGGGTCATCTCTCGGCACTGGGCAAAACTGATTTCTCCGCGCTCCACCTGATGCCACGGGTGATCAGTGTCGAGATGGTGGGGACCCATCATGAGCTCTGCGATGTAGGCCGGGTCGTGATCTGGATACTGCTGGGTGAAGTCGCGTGGGCTGCCATTACGCATAATCACCCCACCAAGGTCGAAAATCACTGCATCTACGGCTCGGGCACTCATGGAGTGAGTCTTATGCCATCTGGACATTGGGTGCGAACTGGGGCGAGAGGGTCCCACGGGTAGGCTTGAGATTCGCATGAAAGTTCTCGACCGCGTCCTACGAGCTGGTGACGGCAAGCGAGTGAAGGCCCTTCAAGGTCTCATTCCTGATATCAACGCCCTGGGCGTCTCTCTCGAGGCACTCTCTGATGAGGCTCTCCGAGCCAAAACCGGCGAATTTCGTCAGCGTCTCGACCGAGGGGAATCCCTTGATGAGTTATTAGTGGAGGCTTTTGCGGTTGTACGCGAGGCATCCTCACGAGTAATTGGTCAACGTCACTTCGATGTGCAGTTGATGGGCGGAGCCGCATTGCACTTTGGCTGGATTGCAGAAATGAAAACTGGCGAAGGTAAGACCCTCGTCTCCACTTTGCCGGCTTATCTCAACGGTCTCTCCGGCAAGGGTGTTCATATCGTCACGGTGAACGACTACTTGGCTCGGTTCCATGCCGAATGGATGGGACGCATCCACCAGTGGATGGGTTTATCAGTGGGATTGGTGATTCCTGGTTTCCGCGAACAGCCATGGCAAAAACGCGAAGACTATGCCTGCGACATCACCTACGGAACGAACAACGAATTTGGTTTCGACTATCTGCGCGACAACATGGCTTCCACCTTGGATGACAAAGTACAAAGAGGACAGAACTTTGCAATTGTCGACGAAGTAGACAGCATCTTGATTGACGAAGCTCGCACACCTTTGATTATCTCTGGTCGTCTTGCCGATGCAGCAGCGATGTATTACAAGTTCGCATCTATCGTTCGCACCTTGACACGTGATGTGGACTACGAAGTTGACGAAGCAAAGCGCGTTCTCTTTCCCACAGAAGCGGGCGTGGAGCGTGTAGAGGCCGAGTTAGGTCTGGACAACTTGTATGACGCAGTGCAGCAAAATCTTGTCCACCAGCTACAGGTCGCACTTAAAGCAAAAGAGTTGTATCGCCGTGACAAGGACTACATCGTCGATGGTGGCGAAGTAAAAATCGTTGATGAATTCACAGGTCGAATCCTGGAAGGTCGCCGATGGAGTGAAGGTATCCACCAAGCCGTGGAAGCCAAAGAAGGTCTTCGCATCAACGAAGAAAACCAAACACTTGCCACCATCACCTTGCAGAACTACTTCCGTATGTACGACAAGTTGTCGGGAATGACTGGTACGGCCCAGACTGAAGCCGCCGAACTCGTGAACACTTACTCTTTGCAAGTTGTTCCCATTCCTACAAACCGCCAAGTGCAACGCGATGACCTGCCAGATCTCATCTTTAAGTCTGAAGTTGCGAAGTTCCGAGCAGTAGTGGAAGACATTGCAGAGCGCAACGCGAAAGGGCAGCCCATTCTTGTGGGCACAATCTCGGTGGAAAAGAGCGAGTATCTGTCTCGCGAGTTGACCAAGCGTGGCATCACACATGAAGTGTTGAACGCAAAGCAACACACTCGTGAGGCAATGATTGTGGCTCAAGCAGGTCGGCTTGGGTCTGTCACGGTGGCAACCAACATGGCCGGTCGCGGTGTGGACATTCTCTTGGGTGGAAACCATGAACTCTTGGCACGACAGCAAGTGTTGGCCGAAGGTGTAGATCCTGCTGTGTTGGTGGAT
>JBIKSB010000206.1:0-2780 GCA_044348855.1 Ilumatobacteraceae bacterium
GAACAATGTGTGTGTCCGTGCCGGTCATCACTGCGCAAAACCACTCATGCGCCTCTTGGGGGCGCACGCCACCGCACGAGCAAGTTTCTACCTCTATAACACCACCGATGAAGTGGACGCCCTCTGCGACGCCCTCACCGAAACAGGTGAATTTTTTACCCTCTAACCTGTAACAGCGAGCTACGGAGAGACACATGCCAGGACTTGAAGACCTTTACAGAGAAATCATTCTCGATCACTACAAGAGCCCACGTAATCGCGGCACTCTTGAGCCACCTGCTATCCGCACCGAAGGGCACAATCCTTTGTGCGGCGATGAGATCGAGGTGTACATCGCGGTGGACAATGACATTGTGTCCGACATCAAGATCAGTGGACAAGGCTGTTCCATTAGCCAGAGTTCAGCATCAATGATGAGTGCGGCCATCAAAGGTAAGCCTGTGGCAGAAGTGCGCGCACTCATTCATCGCTTTAAACACATGATGTCTATTGAAGATGTAGAAGAGCCCGACACGTCAGCACCACTTGGCGACCTAGAGGCTCTACAAGGCGTGGTGAAGTTCCCTGTGCGCATTAAGTGTGCAGTTCTTGCATGGAACACTCTCGCCGAAGGACTCGACTCCGCCACCTCATAGGTCCTGTGCATAAAGGTGCAACATGCATGCACCTGCAATTGCCTCACTGATACATTTGACCCGTGTCCTCCCGCATTCGCACAGCTGCCATTGCACTTGTTACCGCAGGTGCAGTCCTTGCCTCTGGCGCAGCTCTCGTGCGTGCATCAACCGATGACTCCACCACAACCCTTGCGCCTCCCGACACAACAATCGATGCGCCCACAACTCTTTCTCAGCCTGCCCCTGTTAAGCCCTCGCGCATCAAGTTGCCACGACGAAAAGTGTCCATTGCATTTGCTCGTGTAGTTCTTGATGAACAACAGGCGTATTTCTACAACAGCAACCGCAAACTCATAGCCAAGCTTCCTGTGTCCACTGGATTAGATAGCACGACTCCTGTAGGCCGCTTCAAAGTGTTTTCGCGCTCTGCACAAACTTTTTATCTTCCTCGACCCCAGGAAAAAATGAAGTTCATGACCCGATTCACAGTCGGGCGCGAAGGGGGCAATATCGGGTTTCATGGCATTCCCTATGTAGTCACAAAAAAGGGAAACGTGCGCTTCCCTACTCCGCTAGGAATCGCACCGTCTTCCCATGGCTGTATCCGCATGCTGGATAGCCATGCTCAATGGGTGTTTGAGAATCTGCCCCAGGGGGCCACGGTCTCGGTGGTGGAATCTCGCCGCTGACAATGCCCAGATCGCGTAGTAAGTTCACAACTACCGAACAAGGGGGAACCATGGTCGAGAGAGCCACTTTCAAGTCATTCGAAGAATCCACCAGAGAAGAATGGGCCAACATCATGGTCTGCATTCAAGACACTCAAGCAATGGTTGCCGATCGAGTGATTCAACAGTTGCAGATGCTCGAACTTGATCACGGCGGCTTCCCTGTCAATCGCCTTGAACACTGTCTACAAACTGCAACACGCGCAGAAAAAGATGGTCGCGATGCCGAGTACATCATGTGCGCACTCATTCACGACATTGGCGACAACCTTGCACCTTTTAATCATCCAGATATTGCTGCGGGAATCTTGAAGCCCTTTGTCTCTGAAGCCAACTGGTGGATGGTGAAACACCATGGCATCTTTCAGGGGTATTACTTCTGGGACTACATCGGTCTCGATAAGAACGCACGCGAGCAGTTCCGCGGCAATGAATATTTCGATTACACCGAAGAGTTCTGTGCAAAATACGACTCTCCTGCATTCGATTCCGATTACAAGAGCGCACCGTTATCGCATTTCGAACCAATGATTCGCGACTTGTTCGCACCACGAGGCAGATAATCCTCGTATGAATGCTCCGTGTTCTCCACGGAGTGACACAGGTTGGGTTAGGTTGCCCACATGAAAATAACCCTTCTTGGCACCGGTAGTCCTTTGCCAAGCGCAACATGTGCTGGCCCTTCCACTCTCGTGCAATCCGGCGATACCAACCTTGTTATTGATGCAGGTCGTGGTGTCATCATGCGCCTCGTGGGTGCCATGTGTCCGCCTTCGGCTGTGCATGCGGTGCTTCTCACCCATCTGCACAGCGATCACATCTGTGATCTCAACGACATCATCACCACGCGTTGGATTTCTTCCCCCGCAGCGACACCGCTTCCCATCTATGGCCCTGTGGGAACACAAAAAATGATGGATGGCCTACTCGCCATGCTTGACCACGATGAGCACTACCGCCTCGACCATCATGCCGACCTTCGCGCGGGTGTGGGAATGAAAGTAGAAGTACACGAGGTACAACCTGGAGACGTGATTCACGTAGGTGATGTTGCAATTGGTGTCTATGCCACTGACCATCGACCCGTCACTCCCACGATTGGTTTTCGCATTGAACACAACGATGTTGTTGCAGCAATTGCTGGCGACACCATTCCTTGTGAAGGACTGAACCAGATGTGTAAGGACGCAGACTTCTATGTACAAACAGTGATTCGTGAAGATTTAGTACGCACCTTTGCTCCCCTTATTCCTATAGGTGAACGATTTCTTGACATCTTGGACTATCACTCCACTGTCCAACAAGCCGCCCAAACAGCGACACAATGCGGTGTGAAAACACTTGTCCTCACTCACTTTGTGCCAGCAATTCAGCCGGGCCAAGAAGATGAATGGCGAGCGCTTGCCGCCGAGCATTTCTCTGGCGACATCGTTAT
>JBIKSB010000022.1:0-10279 GCA_044348855.1 Ilumatobacteraceae bacterium
CACCTGTTCGGGGGTGGCTTTATCAATCTTGTTCACCACAACAAAAGCTTGAGCTATATCAATCCTGTCGGCCACCCACTGATCACCACGTCCAAACGGTTTACATGCGTCAATAAGTAAACACACCACATCAACATCATTCACACTGTCTAAAGCAGTTGCGTTTACTCGTTCTCCGAGCGCAGTGACTGGTTTATGTATTCCTGGAGTGTCCACAAAAACAATCTGTACATCGTCCCCATGGAAAATGCCTCGTACACGTGTCCGAGTTGTTTGTGGTTTGTTGGAAACGATGGACACCTTGGCTCCACAGATTGCGTTCACCAAGGTGGATTTACCCACGTTGGGTCGACCCACGAAAGTAACAAAACCACTGCGCACGCGATAAGGGTAGTCACTTCACGCGGAATGTGAAACACTTACAGATGATGTTCAAAAAAGCGTTTACAGGACTAGACCGGAAAAAGTGGTTTGATCGCATGCAACCACAGACAATTGCCATCGCTACATGGCTTTTGTATTTCGAGGGTGGCTTTACATTTCTTTATTGGCTAGACGGCGCCGACATCCACGGATTCTGGAAACAACGCGGTGGGATTGGTGCACTTCTTGCAGTGATATCTATTGTCATGTTTCCTCTTGCGGGCTTCCTTATGGCAAATGGCAAGCGATTTGGATGGTTCGTCGGCATTGGAGCCTCATTCAGTCCTTTTGTCCTTCGAGCGCTGTGGAAACTGGATGCCGAGACAATTTGGACTTGGCAAGACGTCGTCATTGGTCGTTCATTCGTCAACTTCGCCTTTGAAGCAGCCTTGTGTGCCCTTTTGTTGCACCCCATGAGCCGTAGCTACGCCAAGACGTGGCTCCGCTGACCGCAGAACACCTTGGTTTGTGACACACTTTTGTTATGACACGTCAGATTAAAGACCTTGCAGAACTGAAATCCCTTGTGGGAGAACACATCGGATACTCAGACTTCCTAGAAATTGACCAGGCCCGCGTGCAACTATTTGCTGACGCAACAGGTGACCAGCAGTGGATTCACACAGACCCAGAGCGCGCCAAGGCCCAGTCTCCATTTGGTGGACCCATTGCTCACGGATATCTGACGTTGTCACTTGGACCGGTGCTTCTTCCCCAGATTTTTGCGGTGGGCGGCATCGCCATGGGAGTCAATTACGGAGCAAACAAAGTGCGCTTCATGGCTCCAGTTCCCGTAGGCGCCAAACTTCGTGCTGGTGTCAAAGTCCTAGCTGTTGACGACATTGCAGGCGGAGCCCAGGTGACTCTCGAAACCACATTTGAGACTGAAGGTGCATCAAAGCCTTCTTGCGTGGCTGAAGTCATCTTCCGCTACTACTCGGCGTAATTCTCAACGAAAGTGAGGAATCACTTTCTTGGCGAATAACTCAAGGGTCTCGGTACTTGGATAGTCAGGGCACCAGGGAATAAAACCAGTGCATCCAGCGTCAAGGTATTTCTGAATCTTTTCTGAGACCTGCTCAGGTGTTCCCACAAGTGCCTTCTCGCGCCATTGATCAGGTCGGATACCCCATGGATTCTTTGAACCAGCCTCGACAATCTCTTTTTCAGTCTCTCTAATGAAGACCTCACTAGAGATTGTCTTTCGAATCGTTTCTTCGTCACGACCAATGTGCGCACAATGACCCTTGAGCACTTCACGTTTGTGCGTGAATTCCTCGAGTGAACTCCCAAAGTTTGAGACATCAGCATGCCGAGCCACCACACGCAATGTGAGTTGCTCTCCCCCTCCACCAATCCAAATCGGCGGCATCGGTTGCTGTAATGGCTTGGGGTCACAGTGTGCGCGAGACGTCTTGTAGAACTTGCCTTCATAGGTGGTCTCAGGTTGAGTCCACATGGACTTAACTATCTCCACCGTCTCCTGCAACATCCCAATGCGGTCGGATGGCTTGGCAAATTCGTAACCGTAGCCGCGGTATTCATTTTCATACCATCCAGCTCCAATACCCCAGTCAAGTCGACCACCCGAGATCACATCAACAGTTGAAGTGATCTTTGCAAGCAACGCAGGGTTGCGATAACTGTTACAACCCACCATCTGGCCTAATCGTATTCGCGATGTACGTTGGCTAATTGCTGCGATGGTTGTCCAACACTCAAAAACAGCTTCTTGGGCTGGTTTGGGGACGTTATGAAAATGGTCGTAGACCCAAATGGAGTCAAACCCAAGTTCTTCTGCAAGCAACGCAATGTCGACAGAGGCTTGCCACTTCTCTTGTGCGCCATCTATACCAGCGAGCTCCATCTTCCATCCCTGCGGGATAAAGACTCCGAAAATTGGGGAGTGTGCACTATTCGACATAGTCACACCCTAGAGCTAGATGGGTAAACCACCCGTTGCTTTGCTCACTCCACCTGTATCTGTGAAGGACTTGATTGTGTTCTCGGCGATTCTCATTTGATGAATCTCGTCCGCACCATCAGCAAAGCGAGCCCAGCGAGCATTCTGCATCATGTTGGCCAATGGCGTATCTGTGGAGTAACCCAAGGCCCCATGTACCTGAATCGCACGATCGATAATCCGATTCAGACTGTTAGCGACAAAATGCTTCGCCATAGAAACCTCGGTGCGGAAATCTTCGCCCTTGTCAATCTTGTAGGCAGCGTGCAGGATCATCAACTTGCACTGATATAGCTCCATGGCAGAGTCAGCGATCATCCATTGAACACCTTGCTTCTCTGCGAGATATGAACCATGTGAGTATCGAGAAAGGGATCGCTCCACCATCATGTTGAGTGCAGTTTCGGCTTGAGCCACCCATCTCATGCAGTGAGCCAAACGCGCAGGACCTAAGCGATACTGGCCGAGACGATGACCATTCCCTCGCCCACCCAGAATTTGGGAGTCATGCACTCGAAGATCCTCAATCACGATTTCAGAATGCCCCGTGGAGCCGTGCATCGTTTCTACTTCTCGGACATCATTCCAACCCTCTGTGGGTAGATCAATGATGAACGCTGTGTTGGCTCCGCGTGATCCAGGTGGCACATCCATCTCCGTGCGCGCAATCAAGATGGCGAACTTTGCTCGGCGGGCTCCAGAGATAAACCATTTATGACCATTGATGATCCACTCGTCACCATCTTTGATGGCATGAGTCTGAATCAATGTGGGGTCAGAACCAGCAACCTCTGGCTCTGTCATCGCGAAACAAGATGATGAAATACCCTTGAGCAACGGCACAAGATATTTCTCCTTTTGCGCATCGGTAGCCCAATGCAACAACGTATGCATATTCCCCTCATCGGGAGCATTGCAATTGAACACCCATGGACCCACACGAGTTTTAGCAGCCTCAGCTTGCACCATTGCTAGGGCCACATGCCCCAGTCCCATACCGCCCACATCTTTGGGCATGTGAGGAAGCCAAAGTCCTTGTTCTTGAGCCTGACGGCGCAATTCAATGAGAGCAGCAATATATGCATTGCGCATTTCGGGCTCCATTTCATCGCGATGACCAAACGGTTCCATTGCAGGCTTGATGACATTGTCCACAAAATTGCGAACTTTGGAACGGATCTCTTCATGCTCTGGAGCAAGAGTGAAGTCAATCATGGCGGCGCCTCCCCTGTGACACTGACGATGACCCATTCTGATACTCAGTGACCAAAAATTGCTAATTGAAGCAAAAGACCTACCCCATCTCGCCATAACCTTGCGTGTGTGACGAGAAAGAATGCTGCGAAAGCCTCATGGGATACTCAATCCCTTCCTGAAGGAGATGAGAAACAGCAGATGGTGCGCACCATGTTTGATGCGATCGCGCCTCGCTACGACCTTGTCAACAGAATCATGACTTTCCGTCTAGATGTGAGATGGCGAAAGAAAGCTGTCCGGGACCTCGCTCTACCCAAGAATTCTCGCGTTCTCGACCTTGCATCTGGCACTGGGGACTTATGTATAGATCTTCGCAAGGCTGGTCTTCTTCCAATATCAATGGATCTCTCATTTGGCATGTTGTCCAATGACCGCAGCGGCGCTCCACGCGTACAGACAGACATTCTTCGCCTCCCTTTACCTGATCAATCCGTGGACGGCATTATCTGTGGTTTTGCGCTACGCAATCTTGTGGACCTTCATCAATTCTTTGTGGAATGTGCACGAGTTCTTCGACCAGGAGGTCGTGTCTCACTGCTTGATGTAGGAGTGCCACATAATCCTGTCATTCGTTTTGGTAACAACATTTACTTCGGGAAAGTCGTTCCAAAGATTGGTGCACTTTTGAGCAACGGGCCTGCATATCGATACCTCCCCAAGAGCATTCAGTATCTGCCGCCGCGCGCTGAGATGCTGTCACTCTTGCGTGATTCCGGCTTTCCCGATGCACGCCATGACCAACTGTCTGGTGGACTCACACAATTGATGACGGGCACTCGTGCTCTATGAGATTTAGAACAGTTGAGGTAACGCACAACTTTGACTTGAACAATGTGTGTCAAGGCAATGGCTTTCTCTTTGTTCGTGATGGCGTGGGACATGCAGGCCGTGGAACGTATCTATCGGGTACATCGAAAGATGTTTTGGAAGTTCTGTCTTCAGCAACCACATCAGCGCACCCTGGTCGCACCGAGGTGCCCATTGCATTTGGTCTTGTGCCTTTTCTGTCCACACAACCAAATCTCTTCTTTATTCCACAGATCTTGTTCTCAAAGACTTCATCGGGAGATCAACTACTCACGCTCGTCGGAGATGATGAACATGACCTCACCGACGACATTGTTGCTCGTGTGATTAGTGACGCAGTCAGCACTCAGCCCCCTCGTCCTAGTGGAAATAGTTTTCAAGTGTCTCCACGTACTCCTATCGGACGATATCTAGATGCCGTTTTGGCTGCGCGTCAAGCCGTTCGCAATGGAGTCCTGCAGAAGGCTGTTATCGCAAGAGACATCGAAGTTCTTGCTTCCGAGCCGATTGATGTGCATAGCGTTCTTCTTCGTTTGCGGTCCTCATTTGGGTCGAGTTATCGATACTGCATCCACAACATGATTGGGGCTTCACCCGAATTGCTAGTCGAGGTCAACCACAGAACTGTTCGTAGCCATCCACTTGCAGGAACAGCACCCCGCACCGGAGATCCAGAGACGGACACAGCCCTGGCAACGGCCCTCATGCACAGCACCAAGGATCAAATTGAACATCGCGTAGTAATAGACATGGTGCGCGACACTTTGCTGCCTTACTGCTCCTTTTTGGACTGGGAAGCCGATCCCTCAATTGTGACTGTTGCAAACGTGCAACACCTCGGCACATCCATTGAAGGCGCTCTTACAGAGCCCCCGGTGGATGTCATGACCCTCGTGAAGGCTCTCACGCCAACACCTGCACTTGGAGGCCACCCCACGCAACAGGCCATCGACTTTATTCACACTCACGAGATGATGGAGCGGGGGTTTTATGGAGGCGCGGTCGGTTGGTGTGACGCCAACGGACAAGGCACCTTTGCCGTGACTATTCGCTGTGCAGAACTGACCGATGATCGACGCATCGCACGTCTCTTCGCAGGCGGAGGAATCGTTGCAGAGAGCGATCCCTATTCTGAACTCGCTGAAACTCAAGCAAAGTTTCAAGCGATGCTCTCGGCCATAGTTAGGCCATAACTAGGCCATAGATGCATCAACTGCGGCCACGACGGCGGCGTTAAGTTGCTCATGCTGAGCCACATCAACTGAACGATCAAACTGTGCTTCGATCAGAATTGGTCCCAGCTGACGACAAGCAGTCTCCAATTCCTCCACTGAGAACACGGCGCAGTACTTGATCCCATGAGCATCTGCCAAAGATGCAAAAGACACGCCGTGAGGGGTGCCATAGATTGTTTCGAAGACATCGTTTTCCACTTGTTGTGCTTGTGGAAGAAAAGAAAAGATTGCACCACCATCGTTGTTGGTCAACACGATGCGCAGGTCCGCGTTTCGTTTGCCCAAATCCCACAAACCATTCGAATCATGAATACATGCGATATCCCCGATAAGTAAAAATGTAGTTGCGCCCGAGCCAAGTGCGACTCCAACTGCGGTCGAGACCACTCCGTCAATTCCGTTAGCACCGCGATTCGCGTGCACACTCACACCATCCATGACCCCACCGAACCATTCCAGATCTCGAATAGGCATCGACGAGGAAACAACGCAATGTGTGCCTGCACCCATGGCTCGTGATGCGGTATGTGCAACAGCAATCTCTGACCAATGTTGCGCTACCCATGTCTCAATAACAGAAGAAGCTGCATCATCGGCTTGCCTCCAACGAACAAGCCAATCTGCTTTACGTGTGGGTACTTCCTTAACGGCCCGTTCGCACAACTCGTCCAGGTTCCCGACAAAAGACTTCGCCACTAGATGAAGCGGATCAATAACTGTTTCAGAAGTTCCCAGATGAAGAATGACAGCATGGGATTGACGCATCCACTGTGAAAGCACCTTCGAGGCCGGTGGCTCACCCACACACACAATGACCTCCGGAACTACATCGGCCACAAATCGTCCCGCACGAAGAATCGGATCGAAGGCAACAATCACATTCTCATGTTCGCGGCGAAGTCCACTGCGCAGATCTGCACACACGGGCCAACCCAATTGTTCTGCAAGAGGTAACAAAGACTCTGGTGTCCCCTTGCCCGCAATGAATACTCCCGATTTTCCAGCACACACCTGTGCAAATTCCTGAATGTCGGACATCGCCCAACTACTACCCCTCAACCGAGAGGACCACTGATGCTCACGTGCCTTGGGAAGTGCAACAGGTTCACCAAATAAAGGCTCATCAAAAGGAAGATTGAGATGCACCGGGCCTGGTCGGGACCCAAGGGTAGAAACAAACACACGCGATGCCAAGGCACGCCATGAATCTCTGGTTAGCTCACTTGGCACACCAGGGTCATGAAACCATCGCACCGCATCACCAAACATCTTTGTTTGGTCAATGGTTTGAGGGGCGCCAATATCGCGAAGATGAGGTGGTCGGTCTGCTGTACACACGATCAATGGCACCCCGCTCAAGTGAGCCTCGATGACGGCTGCGTAGAAGTGGGCGCCAGCGGTACCCGAGGAACACAGAACCACAGCGGGGACCCCAGTACTCAGTCCAATGCCAAGACCCGCAAAACCGGCACTTCTTTCATCATGAAACACTTGAACAGACATTCTTGGTTCACGCATAACAGCTAGAGCCAAAGGGGTGCTTCGACTACCGGGAGCGACGATGGCATGGCGCACACCTGCGCGTACCCACTCGTCAACAAGCGTGCTGCAAAATGTGGCCGCAATGGCTCCGGTCGTTGTCATGTCACCTATCGTGTGTCGTGTGAGGATCGAAATCTGGTCAGATGTCGTATGTCCATGGTGCTACATCGGCAAGCGACGGTTTGACACCGCACTCGCCAACATTGCCGCCAAGGGTAATACTGAGCCTATAGAGGTGATTTACCGCTCCTACCAACTCGACCCTGGCGCTCCTGTCACAGGCGCAACACCAGTAATAGATGCATATGCGAAAAAATTCGGAGGCCGAGAGCGAGCCGAACAGATTCTCTCTCATCTCACCACCGTGGCGGCAGGTGACGGCCTCACCTTCAACATGGACATCGCCCAACGTGCAAACACCATGACCGCACACCGAATTCTGTGCTGGGTGTTAACGATTCATGGCCCAGAGATTCAGGCAGGTGTCAAAGAAGCATTTTTGGCTGCCTACTTCACCGACGGAGTCAATATCGGAGATGTCGAGAATCTTCTTTCAATCTGCAGTTCCCTCGAACTTGATGTAGTGGCACTGCGAAATTGGCTTGACGAACATCAGGGAACGGACGAAGTTGCAGCTGACATAAAAGGTGCAGCCATGCGTGACATCACAGCTGTTCCTACGTACGTCATCAATGATCAGTTCATGATTCCTGGTGCCCAAGATGTTGAATTGTTTGAGAGAGTTCTCTCAAAGATGCTGAACCTATGACCCTCGCACACGAGTTCGTCGGCCAAGGCCGAAGTACCGCTTTTATACATGGCTTTACACAAACATCACAGTCGTGGAAATCTCTACTTCCTTTCATTCGCACACCACTACACAGTCAGTTGATTGATGCACCTGGTCATGGGCTGTCGGTTGATGGAACACGCTCCCTTTGGGAAACAGG
Source organism: Ilumatobacteraceae bacterium (assembly GCA_044348855.1). Classification (GTDB taxonomy): domain Bacteria; phylum Actinomycetota; class Acidimicrobiia; order Acidimicrobiales; family Ilumatobacteraceae; genus UBA2093. The sequence goes on from JBIKSB010000022.1 coordinate 8,178, forward strand.
TTCGGACATTATTCAGACAATGCAACCTGGAATTTTGGTGGGCTACTCCATGGGTGCTCGTATGTCACTACACGCCGCTCTTCTTGACCCCACAAGAATTGAAGGACTCGTGTTGATTAGCGGAACCGCGGGCATTCAGGACAAAGACGCAAGAGAACTACGTCTGCAAGAGGACAACACACTCGCAAAGCACATCTGCGAGGTGGGGGTTGCCACTTTTCTTTCTGAGTGGCTACAAAAACCCATGTTTAATAATCTCAGTGCCAGTGCATCAGATCTTGCCGATCGCATGCGCAACACCGCAGAAGGACTCAGCAACTCATTGCGCTATGCGGGCACCGGCACACAAACTCCTCTTTGGCAACGTCTCAACGAATTGCACATGCCTGTTCTTCTCATTGCTGGAGCATTTGACACAAAATTTGTTGACATCGCACAACAGATGCATGCAAGGATTCCCTCTTCCACACTCTCAGTCATTGCAGATGCCGGACACAGTGTGCACCTAGAAAAGCCAGAAATCGTCGCTCATGAAATCGACAATTGGCTTTCACAGGCTCAAAAAGACACCGATTGAAAACACAACGCCAAAAAGTAATTGCGCACGACCCACTTGACCAAGAACTGCAATAAGTGCACCTTTAGATGCACCTTGCAATACAGCTTTTACAGCAGGAAATCCAGCGGCAATTCCCACCAGACCCATGAGAGCCCATGCATTCGACATTGCGGCAACTCCTACGACTGAAGCAATGGCAATCAAGAAGAGGGCTACAAAGAAAATTCGTGTATTGCGATCGCCTATCTTTACCGCCAACGTGCGTTTGCCCACCAAGGCGTCTCCATCGAGATCACGCAAATTGTTCACCACAAGAAGCGCACATGCAAGAGAACCCACAGAAAGACTTGCCACGAAGGCCAACATGGTGACGGATTCTGAGACCACAAACTGTGTCCCCACTGTCGCAACTACACCAAAGAAGAGAAATACAAATATCTCGCCAAGACCTGCGTAACCATACGGACGTGGACCCCCGGTATAGGTCCATGCCGCCACCATGGCGCATAAGCCAATCAGCAATATCCACAATGAACTCACAAGCGCTAAGACCAGTCCAGCAACCGCTGCAATACCCAACATCACAAATGCGGCCCGCTTCACTGTTCCTGCTGGAACCAAACCTGAACCCACAAGCCGTAACGGACCAACACGCGCATCGTCTGTGCCGCGAATACCGTCTGAATAGTCATTGGCGTAGTTCACCGCAATTTGCAAAGAGAGACTAACGATGGCCGCAAGGGCAATCTTCCACCACATGGAACCCTCGAAGTTCTCGATGGATGCAACTCCAACACACACAGGGACGATGGCTGCGGGCAAAGTTCTTGGTCTTGTCCCCAAGAACAACAACGAGACAAGACTGCGGGAACCCTCTGTGGCATTTTCCATCACTCAAGTGTCGCATGCCAATACGCTAAGAGTGTGAATGAGTTAATCATGCTCGATATGCCTTGCGGGCCCCAGATGGTGGACCGCATCAGGAGAGCATGGGATGAGGGTGATGCAGTCTTCCCGCTTGACCAACGAGCCCCTGTAGTGATGAGAGCACGGTTGGTACAGGCAGCTGCTCCCACTCGTATTGCAACCGTCGATGATGAATCCACATGGCCAGGGAGGCCAGTGGAGCAAGGTGATGCGGTAGTCATCGCGACGAGCGGAACTACAGGAGATCCTAAGTGTGCCGTACTGACCCGTGAAGCCCTGCTGAGCAGCGCCCGCGCCACTCACGCCTTTCTCAATGTCACCTCCGACGACAAATGGCTGTGTTGCCTGCCTCCATCCCATGTAGGTGGGTTTGGAGTTCTTGCTCGTGCAATCTTGTCGAACATCTCCGTGCTCGCAACTCCTGCCTTTAACGAGGGAACCTATGTAACAGCCGCACAAAAGGGAGCCACACTTGTGTCCCTTGTTCCTACTGCCCTCCAACGAGTTGATAGCAGTATCTACCGAGCGATTCTTGTGGGCGGATCCCAAGCACCAGCTGACATGCCCGACAATTGCATCACCACCTATGGCATGACCGAGACAGGTGGCGGTGTTG
>JBIKSB010000207.1:0-2737 GCA_044348855.1 Ilumatobacteraceae bacterium
GATATCGCCCTTGCCACCGCCGCCGCCACCCACTGCACGCGCTGCATCCTTAATGAGTTCTCCTGCTTGCACAGATAGACCAGGCAGGGTTGCACCCACAATCGAGACACCGCCCGTGTCATTTACGCCAGCAAGAACTACTGCACGAATGCCTTGTTGCTGACGTACAGCTATCGCAAGATCGCGTAAATCCTGGGCTGAGACACCATCTACACGCGCAACAACCACTCCGTTGTCGGCAACTTCCACAAGTTCAGCAGCTCGCGTTAACGCCAATGCCGCACGAAGGGTCTTGATTTCATCCTGAGCCAGTCGTAACTCATCAAGCTTTCGCTGCACTCCATCGAATGCTTCATCAACACGAGTTCCTACAGCCTGTGCAACTGTGGCGAGCACCTGATCTGTGCGCTGCATGTAGCGCACCGTGTTCTCGCCGGTCACCGCTTCAATGCGTCGCAGATTTGACCCAATAGATGACTCCGACACAATTTTTATGGTGCCGATATCTCCTGTTGCCGACACGTGCGTACCGCCGCACAATTCCGTGGAGGCACCAGCACGGAGAACTCGTACGGTGTCACCGTATTTGTCACCGAAAAATGCAATGGCTCCAGCAGCCAACGCTTCCTCTTTGGATGTTTCAAAAGCATCAACAGAAGCATTCATCAACACTTCAGCATTCGCTAATGACTCAATCTGGGCGATCTCTTCTGCTGTGACGGCATCGTAATGACTGAAGTCAAAACGCAAACGATCTGGAGAAACGAGAGAACCTGCCTGTTTGACATGTTCACCCAAGACTTTGCGCAAGGCCCAATGCAAGACGTGGGTTCCCGTGTGATTGCGGCGAGTGGCCTGTCGCGCAGCAACATCGATGTGCGCCGTCACCACATCACCTATCTCAATGGTTCCACTCACTACTTGACACACATGTCGGCGCAGATCGGGCAACGCAAAGGTGGTGTCCACTACACGCAACGAGCCATTCGGACCCACAAGTGTTCCGGTGTCGCCCACTTGGCCGCCGCTTTCTGCATAGAAAGGGGTGTGATCTAGGAAGACTTCAACTGCACCGTCGTCTCCATCGACAATGGCCACCACCGTGGCTTCTGCACTATCACGCACATAACCCACGAACTCTGTGGTGCCATGTTCTTCCATAACTTCGCGATACAACACAACACGATCTTCATCAGTGCGGCCTGCCTTGCGCGCACTCTTTGCACGCACGCGCTGTTCGTTCATTTCTTTTTCAAACCCTGCGACATCGACCTCTACATCGCGCTCCGCAGCAATTTCTTGTGTGAGCTCCAATGGAAACCCGTAAGTGTCGTGCAAGAGAAACGCAGAATGCCCAGAGACAGATCGTGCACCTGACGACAAATCATTCTCGAGAATTGAAAGCCCCGACTTTAAGGTGTGCCGAAAACGCTCTTCCTCTTTCTCCAGAACCCCCACAATGAAGTCCTTGTTCTTCTTGAGGTCCGGATAGGCATTGCCCATTACTTCAATGGCAGTCTCGGACATTGAAGGCATCACCAATGATTCAGTTCCGAGCAAGAATGCATGTCGCACTGCGCGACGAATGATTCGTCGGAGAACGTATCCCCGATTCTCATTACTAGGGAACACACCATCGTTGATCAACATGGTGGCTGACCGGGCATGCTCTGCAAGCACGCGAAGACTAAAACTTGCTCGGTCGCTGTAGTCACCGGAAAGATACTTAGCACCAGTGGATGACTGGGCTTGTTCGATCAAAGGAAACAACACGTCTGTTTCCCACACTGAATCCACGCCCTGCACTAACGCCAAGATGCGCTCAAGTCCTGCACCAGTATCGATACTTGGCTTGGGCAATGCCTCGCGACTTCCATCCGCAGATTGGTTGTACTGCATGAAGACCAAGTTCCAGAATTCCATGAAACGATCACCGTGTGGATCATTCTGCGGACCACCATCGGGGCCAAATGCAGGTCCACGATCAAAATGAATTTCCGAACATGGTCCACATGGACCGGTGTCGCCAGCCTGCCAGAAGTTGTCCTTGTCGCCTAGGCGTTGGATGCGCGACATGGGAACGCCCACCTGCTCATGCCAAATTGCTTCCGCTTCATCATCGGACTCGTGAACCGTGATCCATAAACGGTCACCATCAAAACCAAACACATTGGTCACCAAGTCCCATGACCAGGGAATTGCATCAGTCTTGAAGTAATCGCCGAAACTGAAGTTGCCGAGCATTTCGAAAAACACCAAGTGACGCTTGGTGCGCCCCACATCGTCTAGGTCGTTGTGTTTGCCACCTGCACGGACACATTTCTGTACTGTCACGGCCCGTGAATAGGGAGCTACTTCATCACCCATGAAATATGGCTTAAACGGCACCATGCCTGCCACTGTGAAGAGCAATGTGGGGTCATGTGGAATCAGGCTGGCAGAAGAGACAACTGTGTGATCACGCTCGCGAAAAAAGTCGGAAAAGGAGGCACGTAGCTGATCTGCACTACGTGGAGAGCCGGAGGTTGAATGGGTGGCCATGGTGGCTCCATGTTACTCAACACGGCACGGGGCAACGCGGTGAGTTAGCTCTGATGCGACTGATCGCTGGGGTTCATTGTGACATCTGCTTCTTTTTTCCAAAGTTCAAGCAACTTGTCGATGAGGAATTTGGACACATCTGTGACAACTTGAATGACAGAGGCCAAGGTCAGTCGCTGACCAAGTTCTGATGCTT
>JBIKSB010000208.1:0-2735 GCA_044348855.1 Ilumatobacteraceae bacterium
TTGTGCATTCACTGTCCATAGTGACTCTTGCGAGGACCACTGCGCACTGGAGACCATGTGTCCGAATCTCATTTTGCTGCGAATGTTGAACTCATCTGCAGTCTCGTTGAGATACTGCAAAATTGACGGACCATCTGCAATGGATTTTTCTGCAGTCCATGGCTTAAAGCTGTAGCCCAAGGTATGCATGTCGCTATCGGAACGAACACCTGGATAACGAAAGAGATCCCATGTACCACCAATGGTGTCTCGGCCTTCGAGGATCACATAAGACTTGGTCGGGCAATCGCGTTGCAGGAAATACCCTGCCCCAATTCCAGAGATTCCTGCTCCCACGACAATGACATCAAAATGTTCCACTTGGGCAGACTAGAACAGACCGCCTCACCCACTACCGTTTATCCATGAACTCAGAGTCGGATCAAGCCCCAATTGACATGATGGGCTTTCCACCACACATTCCACTCACCACTACCCCCACTCCGCTTGAAAACGGTGGTCGCCTTCCATCTGGAGCGCAACTATGGGTGAAGCGAGATGACCTCACAGGACTCGGCGCGGGCGGAAACAAAGGCCGCAAGCTTGAGTTTCTTTGCGCCGAAGCACTCGCACAGAACGCGGACTGTCTTGTCACTGTCGGTGCTGCACAATCAAATCATTGTCGAATGACTGCGGCTGCAGGAGCGCGACTTGGACTTGAGACACATTTGGTACTAGCAGGACACACACCAGCAAAGTTAGAAGGCAACCAATTGCTGTCACATTTGTTTGGCGCGAAACTGCATCACACTGGATGCGATGATGCGCAATGGAAAGAACTTGAGTCGTATCGGTCTGCGTTGACCGATGACTTAGTGCGTCAAGGAAAACGACCTCACTCAATACCCATTGGCGGATCAACACCTGTGGGAGCACTTGGCTATTGGCGTGCATTCGATGAATTGATGCAACAATGCACTCAGCAAGGCTTTACCCCCGACGCCATCATCCACACGTCATCAAGTGGCGGGACACATGCAGGACTCATTGCCGGTCGTGCACATGCACGATCGCAGTCACAACCCCACTGTCCCATCATTGCTATAGGTGTCGCCAAAGGTGTTGCACTCACTGCTGATTCAGTTCTTCAACTAGCAAAGAGCACCCTCGCCCTCGCTACTTCTAGCGCCCCCGTGGAACTCTCTGATGTGCACATTGACAGTCGCTTCCTTGGCGAAGGCTATGCAATACCTACTGAGGCAGGTGAGGCAGCAACACGCTGGGCGGCAGGTCGCGGAGCATGGGTATTGGATGCGGTCTACACAGCCAAAGGATTCTCCGGCGTCCTGGGGCTTGACGCAGAGGGCATGTTTTCGGCATCTCAGAATGTGGTTTTCATACACACTGGAGGATTGCCTTCTGTCTTTGCGCATTGAGCCCACTACAATGAGGGGCACACATACGCGGGTGTAGCTCAATGGCTAGAGTTCCAGCCTTCCAAGCTGGCTATGCGGGTTCGATTCCCGTCACCCGCTCCACTCAAAAGACCCGCACTTCGGTGCGGGTCTTTTTACTTTTTGACAAAGACATCAACGCCGACCTGTGGATAACTCCTCTTCTTCTCGCGACGCGTTGTGCATCTATTCTCATAGAACCCGTTGAAATAAAAAGAATCTTCAACATCACACCGCATCAACAACAGAAACTGTTCTCACACGTCGTTAACACAAAGTCAACAATTGCGTATCACGCGAGACGATTACAGGTTCTATTGTCGCAAGGAGACATGATCACCATGCAAGACACTCCCACACAGAGCAACAGCACAGACGCTCAAGTGCGTCTGTCCTTTGACTCAATATCGATGACATTTCCCGACGGCACGACCGCCCTCGAAGATGTGTCATTCAATGTCTCTGCCGGTGAATTCGTCACAGTGGTGGGGCCATCAGGTTGCGGTAAATCCACATTGCTTCGCATTGCATCTGGGCTCACCCCCAACACTTCTGGCAATTGTGCCGTGAACCGCGAAAGCTTGGGGTATGTCTTTCAGGATGCAACACTGCTGCCATGGCGCACAGTGCAACGCAATGTTGAACTAAATGCCGAACTTCAAGGGATGAGCAAATCCGATCGTCGTGCGAAGGCCCAAGAAGCAATTGAACTTGTTGGTCTTACTGGTCATGAGACCAAATACCCGAAGCAATTGTCGGGTGGAATGAAAATGCGCACCTCTTTGGCGCGCGCGCTAGTTCTCAAACCAAGTGTGTTCATGTTCGATGAACCATTTGGCGCATTAGATGAAATCACACGCGAAAGACTTCAAGACGAATTGCTGCGACTCTTTGTACACGAAGGTTTTGCCGGATTGTTCATCACCCACTCCATTCCTGAAGCGGTGTTTCTTTCCACGCGAGTGTTGTGCATGTCTGCTCGTCCCGGCCGCATCATTGGAGACTTCAGCATTCCTTGGGAATATCCCCGGAGCCATGACTTGCGCTACTCACCAGAGTTCGCAGAGATGTGCGGCAAAGTGTCCCAGGCGTTAAAGGATGCACACTCATGATCGCCAAGATCAAGACCTACGGTCCCGCAGTGGCATTCTTCGGGTTGTTCATTGCAGTGTGGTACGGAGTGCACCACATCATTCTCAGCGAAAACCGCAAGTTCATCGTGCCAGTGCCCCACAAAGTTATTGAGAATGCTTTTCTTGATACACGTGCACGTGATGAGCTTCTCGAAGGATTGGTGAACAC
>JBIKSB010000209.1:0-2734 GCA_044348855.1 Ilumatobacteraceae bacterium
AAAGATGCGCGCCTTTGCCACAAGCCCGTTGATCTCTCCTTTAGGGAAAATGCGTGCCGCACTTGAACCATTGCTCCCGCGCACCACAGACGAAGATTCCATTGGTAAGTACGTGCGACGCCGCTTCGGCAGCCAAGTACACGAACGCTTAGTTGACCCACTTGTGGGAAGTATTTATGCCGCCGACACCGACAGATTTTCAATGGCCGCTGTGCCCCAAATTGCCTCGTTGACCGCAACCCGCAGCATGTTGTTCGCCGCAGCGAAAGCTCGCAAAGCAGTAAAGAAAACCACGCTTCCCGATTCACCCATATTTGGTTCTCCATTACGCGGCATGGGAGCACTCACCGAAACATTGGCCCAACGAGTGCGTGGCTTGGGCGGCAAGATACTCACCGACACGCCGGTGTCTGCAATCTCGCGTCAACACAATGCATATGTAGTTACTACGCCACACGGCGAACACACAGTTGATGCAATTGCAATTTGTTCACCCGCACAACACAGTGCATCTTTTGTTGCGCCACTGAATACGCGCGCATCTCAATTACTTAGTCAATGGGATCACGCATCTGTTGTGCTCATCACCATGGCAATCTCTGCTCACCAATGGCCCTCACATCTCACAGGCAGCGGGTACCTTGTGCCCAAACCCGATCAACGTTGGGTCACTGCAGCATCGTTTGGTTCCAACAAATGGGCTCATTGGCGACCCAACGATGGCTCAATGATTGTGCGTGTCTCATTGGGTCGTGACGGACTAGACGTCATGCATTTCGAAGATGACGCGCTGGTGAATTTGGCACTGGCCGACATGAAACTTCATCTGGGTGCAGATTTCACTCCGCATGAAGTACGTATTTCTCGCTGGAACGATTCTTTTCCGCAATACCGCCCACATCACTTCGCTCGTTTGGCCGAACTAGAGCATTCAGTCTCGGCTACTGCGCCTGGTGTCGTCTTTGCCGGGGCCAGTTACCGAGGGATTGGTGTTCCCGCATGCGTAGAACAAGCACGAAAAGGTGCTCACACGCTCCTTGAACACCTCACGCATCTGCCAAAATAGAACGATGCGCCGCCTCCTTTTTGTTCTTCTCGCGTGTGTCGTGGCGGCACCTGTTGCATCAGTGGAAGCACTCACCTTGGATGGATTTCGTGCCGATGGCGTGTCCAACACAGCACCACGAGCAATTGGTCGATTGATTATTCCTCGACTTGGTGTCAATGAAAAGATGTACATGGGCATCACTGATCGTGAGTTTGACATTGGCGTCGGCAAATGGCCTGGTACACCACGTGCAGGAGAAATGGGAAACCTTGTCATCGGTGGCCATCGCACGTCGGGAACTCGTCCTTTCTACAACGTGGACAAATTGCGCCGCGGTGACATCATCACTGTGGTGGAAGGCAAACGACGGGTGCGCTACAAAGTGACGAACAAGATGATCGTGAAGCCCACTGCTATGTGGATTACCAAGCAATCCACAGATTCAACGCTTACTCTTTTTTCTTGCCACCCTAAGGGCAGCACAAAACAGCGCTACATCATTCGCGCCACAATGATGAAATGATGCGTCGGGCGTTCGCGCCACTTGCTGCGGGTCTGTGTGTTGCAGCGTCAATGCCGCCATGGGGTTGGTGGCCACTGGCGTTTGTAGGAATTGGGCTCTATGCATCCGTTGCGAAAAAGCGACGGGGTGAAAGAGATTTTCTGACAGGTTTTCTTTTTGCCTTCGCTTGGTTCTTGCCGGCAATGGCATGGATGTGGTTTCTCACTGCACCGGGATACCTCATTGCCACAATTCTTTTTGCTTCTCTACACGGACTTGCAGCGCTCACTGCTGCACAACTTGCCACCACACCACAACGCCACATTGCAGCACTGATTGTGTGTCATGGCCTTGCAGAGACATTGCGTCTGTCGTGGCCATTTGGCGGAGTTCCTCTAGCCACATTGGCTATCTCACAAGCAACATCACCACTTGCTGCATTGGCTCCTTATGGCGGAGTGATTGGCATGTGTGTTGTGGTGATGTGGCTATCAATGACACAACGAAAGTTCAGAGCCTTCCTTATTGTGGTGGTGCTCATTGGGGTAGCGAATCGTTGGGATGGCACATCTGCCACACAAGAAACTGCAACGCTTGCTTTCGTGCAAGGTGGTGGTGCACAAGGAACGCGTGCGGTGAACACCAATCCACGAGATGTGTTTGATGTACATCTTGTAGCAACTCAAACGCTGCAACCAACGGCTTCACGCACTGCGGTCATTTGGCCAGAAAATGTCATCAATGTGTCTGCATCAGGATTGTTCATTGATAGCGAGGAATACACACTCATCGCACAACAAGCACAGCGATTACAAGTGCCCTTTGTAGTGGGCATTACAGAGAGCTCCGGTCCTACACAATTCACCAACGCCCAAATTGTTGTCGAGCCAGACGGAACAGTGTCAAGTCGTTATGACAAAGTGCGACGCGTTCCCTTTGGTGAATACATGCCGATGAGACCGTTACTGCAATCCATAGGTGCACCCACGCATCTTGTGCCTCGCGATGCGCGACCAGGAGATGCACGCGGTTGGGTGGATGTAAATAATCAACGCGCAGCTGTCGCGATCTCGTGGGAAATCTTTTTTGGTGGCCGAGTAAACGAAGGAATTGTTGATGGTGCGGGTTACATCATCAACCCCACTAACGGCTCTAGTTACACCTGGACCATTTTGCAGACACAA
>JBIKSB010000210.1:0-2724 GCA_044348855.1 Ilumatobacteraceae bacterium
ATCTGACCACCAGCAGCGATTTGCACTAGAGCTAATTGAGGGAAATATGTCTTTTCTCTATGAAACTCAGTGTCAAGAAAGTATTGGTGGTGACCCTGAATGAAGGAGATTGAATCCTTCAAGTTGCGATCATTATCAACCCATGAGAAGGAAATGTCAGCGTGGACTGTCACCCGTGACAACCTCGCGACCTTCAATTATCCAACCCATTGTTCCGCCACCCACATTGATGAACGACACGGAAGAATGGCTCGGTTGTTGCGTGAGAAAATCACAAGCGCTCGCGCTGCGCCCCCCAGATCTGCACACCACGTAGACAACACCGTCGGTGGGAATACTTGCGAACGTCTCCTCTAAAGAACTCAGCGGGACATTCACTGCACCAGGTATGTGGCCCTCGGTGTACTCATTTACTTCTCTGACGTCTACGAGCACATCTACTTGGGCGATGTCTAACTCTTGAACAGGGATTTCTTTCCAACTCATCGACTAGAGATTAGTCGCATCATCAGGACTCAGAAGGTCCGACGGTTCGTTGATATTCCGTACAGCCATGGCAGGCACGGGAATCTCGGCAACATCAAGCAGTACAGCTGCTCGGTGGACTGCTCGTTCCTCGCGCTTCCACACTGACTGAAGGGTTGTAAGACATTCATCTCTAGACCACGCTGCACATAACCAGTTCAATCGGTCTGTGCGACCAACAGTTGCCTGTGCGTCTTGCAGGCCTCTGACCAAGCTGGAGATCACGGCACCAGTAATGAATGGCATGTCACATGAGAGAACCACGACAGCGTCATGCTGTGCATTCTTGACTGCAGTAATGACTCCACCAAGAGGACCTTGACCTGGATACAAATCCTTCTTCCATACTCCTGAGAGTTTCTTGGCCTTTGCCTGAGTTCCGCCGATGAGCAAAATTTCATCTGCTCCTGCCTCAGAGGCGGCCAGTGACACCCGATTCGCCATAGCAACGCCATCAACTTCAAAGGTTGCCTTGTCGACACCCATGCGCGAGCTGTCACCACCAATAAGGATTGCGACGGTGAAATCGGCCTTCGACATGATGACAACGCTACGGGCTTGCTGGCATCTATCGTTGCGGTATGTTCCAAAACCTTGCAGCCATCGACGCCGAGACCCTGAAAACAATGGCTTTAGGGCTATCTGCAGGCTCCATTGTTATTGCCATTATCTTGCTGAAAGTCATCTCTTCCGTTGTGGGTAAGGCTGTTTCCACAGTTATTTTGCTTGCCATTGCTCTTGGTGGATATTCGCAACGGGAACAAATCACGTCATGTTTAGATGAGGTGAGATCACAGACTTCAATGACTGTCCCTACAGAAATCACATGTGTCTTTTTTGGTCAGGAGATTTCCGTCAAGGTTCCTATGCCTTCGATGTGAGGTTTGATCAGTTGATCAAAGAACTCAACTGGATGACTCATGTGTGCACCGTGTTCGGCACCTTCAATGATTTGGGGAGTTGCATTCGCGATGTTCTCAACCAACCATGACACAGCGTTGCGATGGTGTTCACGAGCGTGAGATCCGTATCCACAGATAACGGGACAGCGAATGAGTGTCGGCTCCCACGAAGGGCCTAGACGAAGAGCTGCAAGTTCTGCAACCAGAGTTGCACCCTCTCGCCTTCTTTCCAATTTTGTGCGCTCGGGAAGAGCGTCCCATCGCTGTTGACCAATCATGCGAATCATGAATTGCTCAGATGCATTCTCTGATCCCGCACTAACCCCGGCAGCGCCAGCTGTGTTCTTTGGCCACCAGGGCATCCATGACAACGGTGTTTCATAGGTGGATACGCCCACTATTTGCGCGCCAAGTCGTGCCGCGGCAGCTAGAGCAATCTGTCCTCCGTAGCTATGGCCTATCAAAATGGCCTCGCGCTTCCCGATGATGGCAACGACATCATCCACATTGCCATCGACGTTCATGGGTCCTGGGTGTTGCCATCTATCGCTGTATCCACGTCGGTCAAAACGGATTACCTGGCGCACGCGTGATGTCACACGAGCAAGACGAGCCATTCCTGCGGAGCGATCGAGCGAACCATGAATGAGCACAATGGGTGGTCCTGTTTCAGGTCCAGAAGTGACAATCTCAAAATGTGCACCCGAATGGGGTTCAATCACCTGCACTGCCTTATCCTTTCACATCAGTGGAACTAATACTTGTACGACATGCACTGCCCATTCGCCGAGAAAATTCGGTCGGTCCTGCGGACCCCGAACTTTCCGATGAAGGTCATGCTCAAGCCATGCTTTTCGCGCAGTACATGCACGCTGAAGATCTAGATGTTTTGTACACCAGTCCTCTTCAAAGAGCACAACAGACTGCTGCACCACTAGCTGAGTTGAAGAACATCTCGCCCATAGTGGTGGACGGTGTTGCTGAGTTTGATCAACATTCCAATGAATACATCCCCGTGGAGGAGCTCAAAGCAGCAAATGACCCGCGTTGGTTAGAGATGATTAATGGCACATGGACCACTCCTGAGGAAGCTCAAGAATTCACTGATCGCGTGATTGACTCTCTTGAAGAAATAATCAAAAACAATCGCGGTGCCCGAGTCATCGTGACATGTCATGGTGGAGTCATCAACGAGTTCTTGGCGTATGTTCTTGGTCTAGAGACTCGCCAATTCTTCTATCCCAACTACACCTCAATTCATCGCATCGCCGCATCTTCCAACGGACATCGCAGCATC
>JBIKSB010000211.1:0-2723 GCA_044348855.1 Ilumatobacteraceae bacterium
AAGGCCCCAGTGACACCGGCATCGCAGGTGCAGTGCTCACTTTGGCGGATATCAATGGAGCGCCCGTGCGTGATGTGTTCGGCCAAAGAGTGCGTAGTCAAACAACTAAGGCGGACGGCAAGTACTTGTTCACACATCTCCCGCCTGGGAGATACGTGGTGGAGATTAAGTACCCCGACAAGCATTTTCCCACGACTGCAAACAAGCCAAATCGTTCAATGAACTCGTCAACCATCAAGGCGTTCTCAAAGAATTTGAGTGGTGGTCAAAGTGATCTCACACTGGACTTCGGGGTGGTCTATCGCTCCGGTGATCCACGTATTCCAAGAACTCGCTAGACGCTTCTGATCGTGAACCAACTGCATTAAGCCCCTTTTTCATAGACTGATGTTCCGTTGGTCTCATAGCAAGAGAATGAAGAGAGTATGAAACGGCTTGGTTTTTGGCTATCGGTATCTGTGTTGGCAACTTTTGTGGCCAGTTGTGGATCAGGTAACGAAGAGCCTCGAACACTTCTGGTGCCAGAGAACTTTTCCACAATTCAAGCCGCGGTAGATGCAGCAAAGTCCGGTGATCTCGTTCTTATCTCGCCAGGCGTGTATGAGGAAAGTGTCAAGGTAGATCAAGATCAGATTGTTATTCGTGGTCTTGATCGCAATGAAGTAGTGCTTGACGGCGGAGATGAACTCATCAACGGGTTTGAGATTTCTGCAGATTCGGTTGCCATTGAAAATCTGACGGTGAAATCGTTTAGACAAAATGGAATTGTGTTTAGTGGGGCACTGCGTGAAATGAAAGGTGAGTACGGTGTCTATGGCTCGGAGTCCAATACTTTGGACGGCTATCGAGTCTCGTACGTCACCAGTTACAACAATGGTCTTTACGGCATCTACGCATTTGCCTCCAAGAATGGATTGATTGAACATTCCTACGCTTCTGGCCATCCAGATTCAGGGCTTTACGTGGGTCAATGCCGTCCGTGCAATGTAGTAATTCGGGCGTCTGTTGCAGAGAACAATGCGATTGGCTACTACGGAACAAATGCATCAACAAACGTATGGGTAGTGGAATCTGTATTTCGTGGGAACAGACTTGGCATCACACCTAATTCGCAAGATGCAGAGATGTTGTCTCCCCAAAAAGGCGCGACCATTGCAGCCAATGTGGTCGAAGACAATGACAACCCGAATGCGCCACCCATTCCCAAAGGTTTTTTTGGTGGAGGAATTGTCGTGGGAGGTGGGCTCACAAATCTCATCACAAAGAATCTTGTCCAAGGACATTCGTGGGCTGGCATTGCTGTCATGTCCATTAGTGATGTGCTTCCAGCTGAGAACAGAATTATTGACAATGAAAGCCGAGACAACGAGATAGATCTTTTGTTTATTGGACGTCCGCAAGATGTATTGCAGAACTGCTTTCAGGGCAACAAGTTTTCTGTGTCGACCCCACGCCTTATAGAACAATCATTGCCTTGCGATGCTGGACCACAACTTACAGAATCTGTGCAGTATGCAAATCCACCTGCTCCGCCTGGACCTGACTATCGCACACTTCCTGCACCCGAAGCTCAGCGGACAATGCCTAATGCAAAGACTGCACCAGTGCGTGTTCCTACGGGTGAACCTGTGTACCCATCACTGGATGAACTAAAGGTTCCTTCAGCTAAGTAATGGTGTGGGCCAGTTGAAAAGATTTTCACTATTGCTGTGCGCGGTAATGCTGCCCGTGTGGGTACTTTCCGCATGCAATAGCCAAGAGATAAGTCAAGAGCGGCCATTAAGTCCTGAAGAAGCATCTGTTCTCGCTGAAGTACTTTCGCGAAATTATGAAGCTGGTGGTGCGAGTTTTTCACTTTCTGCTCGAGCGGGCATTGAAGGCGGAACAATCACTATGCAAGGTGACATCGATTGGGTGAATCATCAAGGCGGTGCTCGCGTTCTTGGAGGATCTCTGCCGCATCCGGTGACAGAAGTGTGGTGGAGTGCAGAGATAGTGGGGGAAAGACGCCCTTCGTTGGAAGCAGAAATTCTGAACCAGTTGCCAGGGGTGAGCAATCCCATTCTTGTGCGACCTCCAGATTCGTCGAGGCGACGCCTCGACCAGTTGCTGGCAATAGTGACAGGGCTAGTTGCAAAGACCCCAGAAAACTCACAACTCATTCTGCAAACTGAAGGCTCAGCTTTTCTTCGTAATGATGTGTTGCGCGAGAAGCCTGTACTTGTTCTTCGTTACGGGAAGCGCTCAATATTTTGGTTAGATGCAGAGAGCAAAAGTCTGATGCGTTTCGAAGGAAATGATTCCTCAAGTCAATTCCCAGTAGTGATCGATTTCTTGCAATTGGGGCCCAGGACTCTGTCTCTTCCGAGTGGCGCGCAGGTGGTGAATCTCCCAGACAACCCTGAACTGTTGGCCTTGGTTCCCAGCAGTCCATAGCGCTCGAATGTGGGGGAGCTCGTAAATAATTTCTGGGGTTAGTTAGGTATTCCTAACAATTAGGTGTTAGGCTTACCTTATGAGCACAATAACTAGCCGTTACAGAACCCTCACCGCGACGTTGGCTATTGCCGCCTTAGCCGTGGGAGCCGCTGCGTGCGGCAGCAGCAATGAAGAATCATCCAATGGTGCCGAGGCCAAGGGCCAAGTCACTGTGTACACCGGCCGCCACTACGGCATTGAGCCAGTGTTTGAAGAGTTCACCAAAGAGACCGGAATCGAAGTGC
>JBIKSB010000212.1:0-2718 GCA_044348855.1 Ilumatobacteraceae bacterium
CATCATGGAAACGCCTAAAAGTATCTTCCATGCCGAAGTCGCACACATGACGCAGTGCATCCCGTTCAGGCTCACTCACGTGAGTTGCGTCCGCAAATTGGGTCACATCCCACACGTCGCGATTATCGGGTGCGATATTGAAATCTCCCGCCACGATGACATCATCACTGGGAGCACAGGTTGCATCCAAGTGTTCGCGTAAACGCTTCATCCACGAGAGTTTGTATTGATAATGATCATGATCTAGGGAGCGACCATTAGGTACATAGACCGAACTCACACGCACCCCGCCACACGTGGCCGAAATGATGCGCGCCTCATGATCTTGTTCCACTGACGGTGCAAAGTTCAACATCACATCGTCAAGTCCGACCTTTGACACAATCGCCACACCATTCCACTGACCTTGTCCAAAGTGGGCACTTTCATAACCAAGCGCAGCTAAGGCCTCTGTGGGAAATTTCTCCTGAGCCAACTTGGTCTCTTGAATACACACCACATCGGGCTGCACTTCTTCGAGCCAGGCCTCAACGCGGGGCAACCGCGCCTTGAGAGAATTCACGTTCCAGGTCACAAACAGCACTCTCAAACGGTAGCGGGCGCACGAGGGAACCCGAGAACCGAGACAGACGAGCTACTTCTTTTTTGGTGCTGATTTCTTTGCAGTAACGACTTTTTTGGCAACTGTGCGGGAAGTCTTCTTTGGCGCGGGTGCTGCAGACTTCTTGACAACTGTTTTCTTCGCTGTCGCTTTTTTTACGACATTCTTCTTTGCAACAGACTTCTTTACTGGAGCCTTCTCAAGAGCCACCTTGCGACCAGGCACAGTCGCTTTTTTGGTTGCCGATTTCTTGGCTCCCACAGTTTTCGCCGATGCAGACTTCTTCGCTTTTTTCTGTGAATCGTTTTGGAGTGATTCAGCCACACGTGTAGCGACTACATCGGGTACACCAAGGTCCACACTGCGACGAGAAGGTGAGTACCCCACCACCATCAGAGACACTTGATCACCCAAAGTAAAGACATCACGAGCGCTACGTGGGATAGGCGTTGCCATGTTCTTCAAAGGCACATATCCCGCAATGCTTCCCATGCGCACAGATACACCGTTGGCCGCGTACGTCTCTACAACTGCCTTCACTTTTGCGCCGACAGGATGTTTTTCTACAAACTCCAGAAAAGACACAAGATCATTCACCATTGTTGTTGAAGGCTTGGTTGCACTTACTGGTGTCTTGGCCGACGTTGCAGCATTTTGCTTGGCAGGCACCGCAGCAGACTTTGCAAGCCGTGCATTGGGAGGTGGTGTCTTAGGCACTGGCATTGGCTTGCTGGCCTCGGGGCTTGCTGCAGGCAATGCTTTTGCCACCACACCACCATGTTTGACAGATCGACGACTTGTTGGTCCTCGCACAGGAAGACGCTCAACCAGCACCCACCCCACAAGTGGTACGGGCTTTCCACCAATGAGGCGACCCTCGTCGAAGAGCCACTTGTATTTCCCATGGAACTCTTGGAAGCTGTCGTTAGAAAATATTGCTGCATTTACTTTGTCGGCAATTGCGAGAATGAAGGCATCTCCCCGACCCACAGCCCCCGCAGGTGGAGTCACAAGCTCATTGTTGGCCAAGGCCTTTTCAAACTCTGCGCGCTCTTTCTTGGCAATGCGATGCCCAAATGTGGCATCCACAATCACCGTCACTTTGGCGCCCTTGTATTCGTCCATTAAGGCACTTACAGCCTCATCCAATTGGGCCAAACTGGGCTCTGCTCGACCTTCGGTGGCGATATTTGATCCGTCAACGATGATGTGCTTGGTCACCTAGTTAGTCAAGCACTCCCAAGCCCCCAATCGGGGGCAATCCGACCCCATGGTCGTCATCCACAGCGCCTAGCCTCAAATAGATGACCCAACTCCCCATTCGAGCCGTTTTGTGGGACTTTGGCGGAGTCATTTTGTCCAGCCCTTTTGAGGCCTTCAATGGTTATGAGGCCCGCAACGGTCTCCCCCGTGACTTCATTCGGGGGGTGAACTCGCACAATCCCCATTCCAACGCATGGGCACAATTGGAACGCAACGACATCACCCCACAACAATTCGATGAACTGTTTGCACAAGAAAGCGAGTTTTTGGGTCATCGCATTCCAGGAGTGGACATTTTGGCATTGCTGTCAGGAGATGTACGCCCGGCAATGGTGGCAGCACTTGACGCTGTGATTACTGCCGGATTTCTTACCGCGTGCCTGACCAACAATGTTGTTTCGCAATCACCTGAACCCACTCCCCGTCAACGCGAAGTGTCCGAGATTATGGGCAAGTTTCATCACGTCGTAGAGAGCAGCAAAGTCGGATGTCGCAAACCAGAGCCACGGTTCTACGAAATCGCCTGCGATCTTTTGGGCGTCGCACCCACAGAGTGTGTGTTTCTCGATGACTTAGGCATCAACCTCAAGCCGGCTGCTGCAATGGGCATGCGCACCATCAAAGTTGTTGATCCCACAGTTGCACTCAATGAGTTATCAACCCATCTTGCGCTGCCTTTGATGTAGGTCTTTCAAGAACTACAAGCCGATGAATGTCTCATCCATCAAGTCGGCATGTTCTTGATCATGAATCGCCTTTGATCCAGTTGCCGGACTTCCCGACGCAAATCGCGCTGCATGGCGAAGGTCGTAGCCACGATCTTTCACGCGCCAAATCAGATGCTCCACGAAATT
>JBIKSB010000213.1:0-2698 GCA_044348855.1 Ilumatobacteraceae bacterium
CACGGCACCAGGAATAGAGTGCACAAGTTGTCCCACCAGATCATCACGTAATGCCCGCAGTCGCGTGTTTTCATGCGCGCGTTGAGTATCGGTGACATGGAGTGCAGTGGCAGTGCCCACAATGCCAGCCACGTTATGAGTTCCACTTCGTCGATCTCGTTCCTGGCCGCCACCAAACAGCAAAGGCTCAAGATGCACTCCCTCGCGCACCACCATCACGCCCATTCCTTTTGGTCCACCAAACTTATGTGCAGACAATGTCATCACATCTACATGTGGCCACACAGTGCGTAGATCTATCCAACATGCAGCCTGCACGGCATCGGTGTGCAAGATTGCATTTTCCGCACGCCCACGTACTGCATGTGACACACCTTCCATATCGGTGACCGCACCAGTTTCATTGTTCACTGTCATCACTGACACCACAGTGATGTCCGTTGAGTCTGCAAGATGTGCACGCAACACTGCAGGATCCACACTTCCCGTTGATGCAACAGGAACAACGTCGCCACCCAGATGCTCCACACAGTGCAACACCGCATGATGTTCGGTTGCTGGACACAGTGCGCGTCCGCCATGGCGACGCACGGCACCAAGAACTGCAGTGTTTGCCCCTTCAGTGCCACCACTTGTGAAGACGATTTCACCAGGTCGACATCCAATTAACTCAGCGATCTGATCACGTGCCTCATCAATCACCTTGCGTGCATCACGAGCAAACCGGTGAGAACCAGAAGGATTTGCAAAAATCTCATCGCCGTAGACATCCATGGCTTCTTTGGCTTCAGGCCGCAACGGAGACGTGGCGGCATGGTCGAGATAGATGTATCTCTGAGATGAAGAAGCCACGGTCACATCATTCAGGCTACCGATGGGAGCGAAGCGATGTCAGCGTGGTGAAATGAGAAGATGACCAACGACGAAGCCCACCCTTTTGGCATTGAGGGCTATAGCGCAAGCTCTTATGGTGATGCATTCGCCGATGTCTATGACCAGTGGTATCAGGACCTTGACGACCACGATTTCGTTGCCATGATCTGTGCATCCCTTGGGCCACAACCGGCTCGGATCTTGGAGCTGGGCGTAGGCACTGGGCGTCTCGTGCGTGTTCTCCAATCTCTACGTGGAGACATTGTCGATGAGATTGTGGGGATTGACTCCTCGGCAGCGATGTTGCGTATCGCTAGCGAACAGTGCAATGAACATCTCACCTGTATTGAAGGTGATTTCTCGCTCACACTGCCGGATGGCCCTTTTGATGTGGTGTTCGTGGGTTACAACACGTTGTTCAACTTGCCCAACGAACACGCCTTGCGTGCGTGTATGTCGCTCGTCGCCTCTCGCCTGAGCCCGCAGGGACAATTTTTTATCGATGTTGTCATGCCTCCACAAAGAGCAACGGAGGATCATGTGGGTGTGCGTTCCATGTCAACCACAGAAGTAGTTGTCAGCGTGAGCCGTCACGATGCAGAGAACCAACACATCACTGGCCAATTCATTCAATTCACCGATGGGGCCGCCGTGCGACTTCGCCCGTGGTCAATTCGGTACTTCTCTCCCACACAGCTGGACTCCTATGCACATGATGCGGGTCTTGTATTGAGCCATCGTGTCAGCGACGGACATGGCCGCGCCTTTGACCCCACCTCAGACCGACACATCAGTTGTTTTTCTGTGGCTCCACCCAAGTGACCTTGGCCCTCTCCACCACTTTTCTCCCGTTGCGACCTATCCTGAAATCATTGTGAGCCAGCTACGTCTCAACCTCCTCACGGGCCGATGGGTCACCGTGGTCCCCGCCCGAGCACAGCGCAACACCGATTTTGCTCCGCGAGCGCAACAAGTTGAAGCCGCACCCGACAGCGATTGCCCTTTCTGTCCTGGCAGCGGCAGACCAGATGTACCTCTCTATGAGACACACAATGCCAAAGGCGACTGGACAATGCGTGTGGTCACCAACCGCTATCCCGCCTTTGAAGGTGATGAGTCTCTTGCGGTACGCAATCTTGGCCCCGTGCATGTGATGGCCGAAGCCAGCGGCACACACGAGGTGTTCGTGTTTTCTCCCGATCACACCATGCGTCTTGACATGTTCTCCGATGAGAAAATCAAAGAACTGATGATTGCGTTGAAGAGCCGTTTCCTCGCTCATGCCAACACACCCAACATTCGCTACACACAAGCAATTGTGAACCATGGTCGCGAAGCCGGCGCATCGCTGTCGCATCCACACGGACAACTTCTCGGTTTGCCTTTTGTCCCAGGTGAGATTCTTGAAGAAGAACGCGCGTTTGAACGCTTTAAAGGTGGCTGCATTGTGTGCACCACAGTGGAAGCGGAATCACAAAGCGAACGATTTGTTCTCGACAATGAACACGTCGCAGTGGTGTGCCCATTTTGGAGCTCAAGCCCTTATGAATTGCTGCTGATGCCAAAAGCGCATCACCAACACATCACAGATGCAAGTGATGATGCTCTCACTGCCATGGGTCTTGCGATTCGCGATGCGCTTGCACATCTCGTACGAGCACTTGGCGACATTGCGTTCAACTTGGTGTTTCACACTGCGCCTTCACATCACGAAGGCATGTACCACTGGCATGTACACCTGTGGCCAAAGCTCACCACAGCTGCTGGTTTTGAACGCGGCACTGGCGTCATGATCAACATCGTTCCGCCAGAAGATGCAGCACAA
>JBIKSB010000214.1:0-2690 GCA_044348855.1 Ilumatobacteraceae bacterium
GCATCGAGTCTTGCTCACGCGTCCCTTCGGACCTGTGATTGCAAATACATATTCAGCGCGCGTGGCAGGAGAGCAGGGTCTCACTGTGATGGACGGAATCGAGTGCTGGCTCTATCAGCACGGTCTTCGCCACATGGGTGAAATTGAATTAGCACGGGGCTTTGTGGGTCTAGAGGGAATGACCAGCTAGCCGTACCTGTGTCGTGGGCACCAGAGGAAGTGGCGCTCACGGCAGGAATTGAACCTGCGACCCCTTGCTCCGGAGGCAAGTGCTCTATCCGCTGAGCTACGTGAGCATGATGGAGACATCACTTTCGTGCCTCATTCTATGTCTTTGCCGAAATGGAACACCTGCCGAGGTCAAATGCGAGGCAGAATGGAGAGCCCATGGCAGATCCACTTGTTCTACTGGCTGATCGTTTTGCAGCAGCGTTTGGTGCTGTTGCTGGCGCGCCCTGTGACCCAGTGGTGCGACCCAGTGAGCGTGCCGATGCACAAGTAAATGGTGCGTTGTCGTTAGCGAAAACTTTGGGCATAGCTCCACGTGATGTGGCTACCAAAGCACTCGAGTCACTTGGCGATGTCTCCGACATGGTGGAGTCCACCGAGGTAGCCGGTCCCGGATTCATCAACGTGACCTTTGCGCCTTCTTTTCTTGCCTCGCAACTTGTCGATGCAATGCAACACAGTCAACTCGGCGTGCGCGAGGCGCATAATCCACACACCTTTGTTGTTGATTATTCGGCACCAAATGTGGCCAAAGAAATGCACGTGGGACATTTGCGTTCCACAGTGATTGGTGATGCGCTTGTGCGCGCCTTGACATATGTAGGCCACACCGTGGTGCGAGAAAATCACATCGGTGACTGGGGTACGCCATTTGGAATGTTGATTGAACACTTAATTGACCTTGGTGAAGAGAATGCCGCCCATGAATTAGGTGTGGGTGACCTTGACGGGTTCTATAAACAAGCACGTCAAAAATTTGAAGAGTCAGATTCCTTCAAAGATCGCGCACGTCAACGTGTGGTGATGTTGCAAGGTGGCGACGACGACACAATGCGATTGTGGAAGACATTGGTGCTAGAGAGCACCCGGTACTTCAACAAGGTGTATTCCCAATTGGGAGTGCTGCTGACAGATGATGACTTGATGGGCGAGAGTGCCTACAACGAACTGTTACTCACTGTGGTGGAGCGTCTCTCACAGGCCTCATTGCTGGAAACAAGCGATGGTGCAGATGTGGTGTTTGCTGATGGCTTTACAAATAGAGATAACGAGCCATTGCCATTGATTATTCGCAAAGGCGATGGTGGATACAACTATGCAACAACCGATCTTGCATGTGTGATTGACCGAGTAGAGCGCATCGGCGCGCAGTCTTTGTTGTATGTGGTGGGTGCACCGCAGGCACAGCACCTACAAATGGTGGAGGCTGTGGCGAGAAAAGCAGGATGGCTTCCCGAAGGATTCATCATGAACCATGTGTCCTTTGGCAGTGTCTTGGGAGCAGATCGCAAAATGTTGAAGTCGCGTTCTGGCGAGACTGTGAAGTTGGCTGCGTTGCTAGATGAAGCGGTGGAGCGCGCAGATTCTGCGATTGCAGAAAAGAATCCTTCGATGAGCGCTCATGATCGTGAACTGGTGGCGCGCATGATTGGCATTGGAGCGGTGAAGTACTCAGATCTGTCCACCGACAGAGTGAAGGATTACATCTTTGATTGGGAACGCATGTTGTCCTTCGATGGCAATACCGCTCCCTATCTTCAATATGCCCATGCTCGCATTTGCAGTATCTTTCGACGCGCGGAAGTAAATCGCACAGATGTACGCAACATTGTTCCCACCCTCGATGATCCTCGAGAAAAAGCCTTGGCCATGAGACTTTTGCGCTTTGATGCAGCCGTGTGGGAAATGGTGGACACGTTGAGCCCCCACAAGTTGTGTACCTATGTGTTTGATCTGGCTACAGACTTCACTGCGTTTTATGAGCACTGCTCGGTTCTTAAAGCCGACACAGATGATCTGCGTATGTCACGTCTTGCATTGTGTGATGCCACAGCGCGCATTATTGAACAAGCACTAAATCTTCTTGGCATTGATGCCCCGGAGCAAATGTGATGTCAGAGATGTCTCTTTTCCCTCGCAACAGCACCGTTGATGCCGACGGCGTGTTGTCCATTGGTGGGGTATCTGTGCCTGCTCTTGTGGCTGAATACGGAACACCTTTGTTTATCTATGACGAAGACCATATGCGCGATACCTGCAAAGAAGCAGTCGCTGCTTTTGGTTCGGACAATGTGATTTATGCGACGAAGGCTTTTTTGTGTGTTGCCATGGCGCGGCTTGCCTATGAAGAAGGTCTTTTGTTAGATGTGGCCACTGGCGGTGAGCTTTTTGTGGCTTTGACCGCAGGTGTTCCCGCTAGCAGTTGCGTGCTGCACGGAAACAACAAGAGCGATGATGAATTGCGCACAGCTTTGCAAGAAGGTGTGCGCCATATCGTGGTGGACAGTTTTGATGAAATAGAGCGCATTGAACGACTTGTGTCGGCTGGTTTGCCTGCACCACGTGTGCAGTTACGCATCACACCTGGTGTGCATGTACACACGCACGAATATGTCTCAACGGGTCAAGATGATTCAAAGTTCGGTTTCAATTTGAATAACGGCGATGCACACCGAGCCGTG
>JBIKSB010000215.1:0-2682 GCA_044348855.1 Ilumatobacteraceae bacterium
GTGACAGAACTTCGACCTTGATGGGATAGCCCTCAAAACGTTCTGCAAATGTGTTGCCGTGTTGAGTCGCAAGCAATGTGGTGGGAACAAGAACTGCCACTTGCATTCCATCTTGAATGGCTTTAAATGCCGCACGCACCGCAACTTCGGTTTTTCCAAAACCCACATCGCCACACAACAGTCGATCCATGGGCACTTCTCGTTCCATATCGGCTTTGATATCTGCGATGGCTGTGAGTTGATCAGGCGTCTCAACAAAAGGAAAAGCTGATTCCATTTCGTCTTGCCAAGGAGTGTCTTGTGCAAATGCATGACCTTTTGCATTGACGCGGCGTTGATAGAGAATGACAAGTTCTTGTGCGACTTCGCGTACGGCAGAGCGCACACGGGACTTGGCGCGGGCAAAGTCAGATCCGCCCATGCGATGCAATGTGGGAGCTTCGCCGCCTACGTATTGGCGGATGATGCCAATTTGTTCGGTTGGCACATACAACTTGTCGCCACCTTTGTAGGCGATGAGCAGATAATCGCGCTCCACGCCACCAATGCTGCGCTTCACCATTCCTTCGTATTTGCCGACTCCATGATGTGCATGCACCACATAGCCGCCAGGTTGGAGGTCTTCAAATGTGGTGGTGCTATTTCTTCCGCGAGAAGATGTGGGGCGTCGAGTGCGACGACGGCCACTGAGATCTGATTCGCAAATGATGGCAACTCGACTATTAGGTAGCGATACACCGTGGGACTGAGGAGCACATATTGCCCAAGTGCCTGACTTGTGTATCTCGCTGGCATCGGTGGGAACTGTGAAATCAATTCCGTGAGACTGCATTGTCTCCACAAGACGGGGAAGTGATTCAGGCGTTTCAGAAGCGATGATTATGCGCCACTTGTCAGTGAGCATCTCTTGCATACGGCGTACTACCGAGGTGGGATCATGCACGATTGTTCCCCAACCCGATGCCGGAATAGAAGGACCATCAACATTTTCGGCAGTGGGCACAAAGGAAATAGTGGGAATGCGTTGATCCTTAGGCAATAGACGATCGGGGTCTACGTGGAGTCGCGGGAAAGCCACCGTTGCATCTCGTGCCCACGATGTGGCTAGTGCACGCGCAAGATCATCCTCTTCTGCCAAAAGATCTCGCGCACGGTCGTGCATGCGTCGCGGTTCGATCAACACAATGAGTGCATCGTCGTCCACATGGTCGGTCAAGATGTCATCGGATTCGGTGAGCCATGGAAGCCAGCTCTCCATTCCATCGAATACTTGACCCTCGCTTAATCGTTCCCATTGTTCGCGACCCCATGGATCGGTGGAGATCAGTGCGCGAGCACGGTCGCGCACTCCGTCAACATACAAAAGCTCGCGGGCAGGAAACACCAAGGTGGTGGCAAGGTCATCAATACTTCGTTGATCTGCAACAGCAAATGTGGTGAGTCGTTCTACTTCATCGCCCCACATATCCACGCGAATGGGTGCGCTGTCGGTACTGGGAAAAATGTCCACGATTGCACCGCGACGTGCAAACTCGCCACGATGCTCCACAACGTTTTCACGCCGGTATCCGAAATGCACCAACATGTTGCAGAGCTCGTCAATATCAACAGTGGTTCCCACCGAGATGCGAATGGGTTCGGTGGTAGTGGTGCCTGGTGCAAGTTTTTGCAACAATGCACGAGTACCGGCAACGACCACTGTCGGGGGAGTAGAACTACGCAGTTGCCACATGGTGCGCATGCGTGTACCCATGGTGAACACTGCGGGGCTCACGCGTTCAAAGGGCAGTGTTTCCCATGCGGGGAAATGGGCGACAGCATCAGCACCCAAGAATGCAGCGAGATCTTCCACAATCTCGCGAGCGATGGTGTCGGTAGGGGTGGCAACAATGATGGGCCGTCGCGAATTGGCGTGTGTGAGAGCAGCAAGAGTGGCAGCACGTGCAAGCTCGGGAACGGCCAAGACCGAATTGCGTTGACCAGCGATGAGATCTAGTCCTGGCTCGCCAGCGATGACAGAAGCCAACGAATGAAGTGGAGCGACGGGGGAACTTGTGGTGCTCACCGCGCGTTGTATTCCTGCATTGCCGTGGCTACATCTGTCGACAGAATCTTTTCCACGGCGTCGGCAGCAATCTGTTCGGCAACATCGAGAATCTTTCGTTCTGCTGCCGGAATTGCACTTAAGACAAAGTTTGCGCCTTGTTCTTTGGATTGTGGTTTACCCACGCCAATGCGCACCCGTATGTAGTCATCGGTACGCAAGTGTTGAGAGATGGATTTCAGACCATTGTGTCCTGCAAGTCCGCCACCAAATTTCAACTTCACAATGCCCGGTTCAAGATCTAGTTCATCGTGCAGCACGATCACATTGGCAGGTGAAATCTTGAAACGTCGACACAGTGCACCTACTGCTTCACCCGATTCATTCATGTAGGTGGTGGGAATAGCAATAACGACTGCCTTGTCACACAGTCGAGCCTCAATGACTTGCGCTTTGTCGCGACCCACTTTGAACGAGGAACCCATGCGAGTAGCAAGAATCTCTACTGCTTCGGTGCCCACGTTGTGACGTGTGCGCGCATACTTTTTTCCAGGGTTACCTAAACCCACAATCAGCATGCGATCCATGTCGCCAGAACCGGAATTCGAACGGCGCAACATGGGAGATGAAACGACCCG
>JBIKSB010000216.1:0-2663 GCA_044348855.1 Ilumatobacteraceae bacterium
CACACTGCGGGTAAGAGAAATTGCTTCCGGCCGTGACCTTGATGATCACATCCCCAATACAACTTGGGGCGGTGTGGCGTGGTCGCGCGACGACTCCTGGTTGTTTTACGTGGTACCCGACGATGCCATGCGCCCATGGCAAGTGTGGCGCCACAAATTAGGAACACCTGCCAGCAGTGACCAATTGGTGTTTGAAGAAGCCGATGAGCGTTTCTTCGTAGGCATCGGGTCTACCCGTTCAAGTCAATGGATAACCATTGACACTTCCAGCAAGACATCATCGGAGACATGGCTTATTGATGCCTCATCAGTGGAGTCAGATCTGGTGTGTGTTGCGCCACGTCGCGACAATGTGGAATACCAAGTCGACCACTGGGGAGATGCATTTGTCATTCTGACAAATCTTGACGCGCAAGATTTTCGGGTCATGCTCGCCGACGTGGACTCCCCACATCAATGGCGCGACTTCATTGCACACACACCAGGCGAACGCATCACCGGTTTTGACTGTTTCGCACATCATGCGGTTCTGCAGCGATGGCGAAAAGGTCAACAAGTTCTGGCAGTAGTAGATCGCAGTGGCACAATCTCAGAGATTCACATCACAGACGAGCCTCATGAAGCAGAAGTTGATGTCAACCCAGATTGGACCTCAACATCGGTGCGATTGAGCTACCAATCTCTTACCACCCCTGCAACTGTCGCCACTTACGACAGTGTTCAGGCAACGTTGACCATCCTCAAACGCACAGAAGTGTTGAACGTAGATCTCTCCCTCTACGTCTCAGAAAGAGTGTGGGCGACAAGCAACGACGGGACACAGGTGCCCATTGACTACGTGCGTCATCGTGACACACCACTTGATGGAACTGCACCTGCACTTGTCTATGTCTATGGTGCATATGAGATTTCTACGCCACCGTGGTTTTCCATTGCACGACTCTCACTTCTAGATCGTGGCTGGATTTGGGCACTGGCTCATCCACGAGGAGGCGGCGAGATGGGTCGTCAATGGTATGAAGACGGCAAATTACTCAAGAAGAAAAACACTTTTATAGATACCCTTGCGTGTGCTTCTCACTTAGCTAGTTCTGGAATCTGTGATGGGGACAAGATTGTCTTGCGCGGTGGCAGTGCCGGTGGTTTGGCTGTAGGTGCATGTATCACAATGAGCCCAGAGAGATTTTCTGGCGCAATCGCTGAAGTACCTTTTGTAGATGTCACCAACACAATGTGTGATCCCTCATTGCCACTTACCGTGACGGAATGGGAAGAATGGGGCGACCCGCGCGAGGAGCCGTTCTTTTCCTATATCTCCAGTTACTCCCCCTATGACAACGTGCATGCAGTGCGTTACCCCAATCTCTACATCACCGCCGGCATCAATGACCCTCGCGTCAGCTATCACGAACCGGCAAAGTTCACTGCCAAGATTCGACATCTCTCACCCGAGACCACAGTTATCTTTCGATGCGAAATGGATTCTGGTCACGGCGGACCGTCTGGTCGCTATGAACAATGGCGCGAAGAAGCAAAGACTCTAAGTTTTGCGCTCGCCAGTGTTAGCTCAACGCCGCAGAGATAAACAGCAACAACATCAATCCGAGATTGCGCATGACATCTCGAGTTGAGGGAGGCTTTCGCGAGCGTGAGCCGAAGCATGCGCACGGCACCTGGGATTTAGTTGCTATTTGTGCCACCAGAAAAGCAGTGAAAATCAGCAGCAACAATGTGGCGACACCCAGCACAAACGCTGAAGGCGTCAGTCCAATGAGAAGACCACCAATGAGAAGTTCTGCAAAAGGAAGAACATGTGCCACCGCGGGCCACAGTTGTTGTGCACGAGCATCTTGAAGCCATTGGGTGCGATTCACAAGTTTGTTGGCACCGGCGACCGCAATGACCACACCTACACAGGCTGCAAGAAGATGCGCAAGCAAAGCTGTTATTCCGGTAGTTGAGCGCGGGTCACTTTGCCACGGAAAAACACCATGGCATTATCGGCACTGGGTGCATGCTCAAGACCTACAACGCGACCCAAAACAAAGTAATGATCACCCGCCACCGTTTCTGATTCGATGACGCAATCAATCGAAGCAATCACCCCATCTAGTAGTGGTTGACCCATCGGCGACGATGACCATGTGAGACCTGCAAACTTGTCGTCACCTTCTTTTGCAAAGGTCCAACACAATTGTTCTTGGTCTGCACCAAGAACATTCACGCAAAATTTTCCGGACTCCTTAATGGCTGCCCACGAACGCGAGTGCAAACCCGGGAAAAATCCCACAAGTGGTGGGTCAAGTGACACTGATGCAAATGATCCAATGGTGATACCCACTGGCTGAGCGTTCGTATCGCATCCCGTAATCACCACAACAGATGTGGGTACATGTCCGAGCACAGCCCGAAAGTAAGCAGAGTCAAAATCCGTGGTCACAGACCCACAGTAGACCAACACTTAGGAAAGAGTGATTGTCGTACCTTCGCGAGCCACGCATACTCCAGGACCATTAGGTCGAGACATACGAAGCGCATCAAGTTCGGCATCGGTCCTGTCGGGATCATGGTGGTACAGCGCAATGCGTCGCGCACCACATGCTTCACCAATGTCCACCGCAAAGGTAGGCGTGCAATGACCCCAATGACCTTTCACCGTGAAT
>JBIKSB010000217.1:0-2656 GCA_044348855.1 Ilumatobacteraceae bacterium
CGGTCATGACAAGTCATCGCGATGCTGCCGCAATTGTCACCGGGGTAACAAAGATTCAAGAACTCTCGCGTGGCACAACTTTGCGACCGCAAGTGTCGGAAGATTTTTACCTCACCCAAGAACGACTGACTTTTGATGCAATGTTGGGAAACAATACGTTTCCACCTATTGCGGCATTGTTTCGACAATCGGTTCTCGATTCGGTGGGCATGTTTGATGTAACACTGCCAGTATTGGGCGACTGGGAATTCAACTTGCGTGCAGTGACCGTAGGTCCGTTTGTGTTCGTGCCGGAACGTCTTGCGAATTATCACATTCGCACCCCTGACAGCGATGCTGCTACGGGCAACTCCATCACTGTGGGTCGCGATCGGCATCGAGACACCAAGATGTTGTTGCATCAACGTTGGCAGTCCGAGTCCACGCCTGATGGGGCCAACAAGGGTGAGGCAGCGCAGGCGGCACATATGGAATTTGAACGCCATGAAGCACAAGTGCTGGCAACGCATCAGCCTGTGCGCCGTTCATTTGTGGTGCGCCAATGTGGGCGAGTGGTCAGGGTTATGCGTCATCCCACCGCCGGGTATCGCGGTGTGGTGCGTCGTCTGCGTCGAGCAACGGGGCGTTGAACATGTGGAGCACTGCACAAGAACTTCTCGATCATCACAGTCATATCGAGTTATTGACTCTTGATTTTTTTGACACTCTTGTCACTCGCAATGTTGCACAGCCCACTCATGTGTTTGCAGAAGTTGAACGCATCCTTGTAGAGGAATACGGTCCACGTTGGCGAGGCTATGGATTGCAACGTGTGCGTGCAGAACAGCGTGCCCGAATTACAGCAGTTGATGACGATAAGTATCGAGATGTCACTCATGATGAGGTGATGAAGGAAATAGTAATCGGCATGAAGTTGTCGCTTGCAGAATCCGAGATAGCACGTGCGACAGAATGCACCGCAGAAATTGATTGTGCTCGCCCAATTCCATTTGGGATGGAACTTTTCACGGAAGCCCGCACGCGCGGTATTGCCCTTCTGGTGGTGAGCGACAATTACATGCCGGCTTCTCATCTTGTAGAGATGGCACATCGTGCCGGGTTCACATCCCTCGAACAGTCAGAAGTGTTGGTGAGTTGCGAACATGGAGGTTTGAAACACAACGGACGCCTTTGGCGTGAAGTGCTAGATATATCCGGAGTGTCGCCACGAAAAATTCTCCACGTGGGCGATGATGTGGCAGCAGATGTCACCCAACCAAGTCGACTTGGCATTGCAACATACAGAGACCCACGAATGAAGGTGACGCATCGTCATATGGAGAACACGTCACCCGAT
Organism: Ilumatobacteraceae bacterium; assembly: GCA_044348855.1. GTDB lineage: Bacteria > Actinomycetota > Acidimicrobiia > Acidimicrobiales > Ilumatobacteraceae > UBA2093. The sequence continues at coordinate 1,337 of JBIKSB010000217.1, forward strand.
GTACTTCCACTGTCACGTATTGAGGCCACGATGCGCGATGAGACATATGTAGCGGGGTGGGATACTGCACACAGTCTGGGGGCTGGAGCGCTGGCAGTACTTGTTGCTGCACAGATTCACGATGTGCGCACGGTGCTTGGTCAACGCGACGTAGCTGGTGTGTATTTTGCTGCCCGCGATGGATGGCTTGCTCACCAAGTGTGGTCACAGACTCTTGTTCACACCACACAAACTCCCGGTCACTACTTAGCTTTTTCTCGATCAGTTTTTGGACGCGCGAATCTCACAGTTGTGGATGATGCAGTGGCGTTGCGATTTGTCGATCAACACGAACGTCTCACTGTTCGTCAACTGGGTGAGCGATTTGGTTGCACCATGGAATCAACGCATTTGCCTGACACCGTGGTTGATGCTGATACTGCGCGCAAGATAATCATCGATAATGAGCAACAGATTTTGCACGCGTCGCAAGCATTGCGAGATCGAGTTTTGGGCTATCTCGACACTGTGGGATTGCTCTCGCCGGGACACCATGTGGTGGTGGATGCCGGATGGACTGGCGCCACGGTTGCCGACTTGGCTGAATTAGTGCACCGCACCACACAAGGCCGCGCAACTGTTGAAGGCCGGTTTCTGGGTTTGTACTGGGATGCAACAACTCATCGCACACGCCTTGCGATGCATGGACTCGCCATGGATGATCTAGGTGCACTCAATGACAATGTGCGCCTTCTGGGTGTGATTCGTCTGTGGGAGACATTGATGACTGCGCCACATGGGTCAGTCATTGATTTCTCAGATGCCGACGGTGGATTCGCGCCGGTTTTTGCGCAGACAGCAACGGAAGTGTCCCAACATGAGGAGATCGTGGGCAGTGTCTGTGCGGCTGCAGTAGAAAGCGCGGTTGCGATTGTGAAGGGGACACATCGCTCGGGTGTTGTACTCGATGACATCACTGGACCTGCAGCATGGGCAGCAATGATGCAAGTGGGTCATACGCCGCGTCGTGATGAACTGGCATTGTTGTCACGACTGCGTCATGTGGCAAGCATTGATCATAAAGATGGAGGAACATCGATAGTTGCCTCCGCGCCTCGTCATTCCTCTACTTTGCCACGCGAGAGATTTGGCGCAATTTACGATGCCACGATTAAGCGACACTGGATGCAAGGTTCACTTCGTGCATGGGCACGCCAACGCGATACCGCTCAATTTGTGCAAGAGATGTATGCCATCTGGCCGTTTATGGCGGATCGCTGGGTGGAGGAAAGAAATGATTATTGATTTTCAGATCAATCAAGGATCTGGACCTTGGTCACT
>JBIKSB010000024.1:0-9950 GCA_044348855.1 Ilumatobacteraceae bacterium
CTGTGCTTCTATTGGCTCCACATTGGAATCACTTGCTGTGGAGCTACGTCACTTGCAACGCACAGAAGTAAACGAAGTGCGTGAAGGTTTTGCCGATGGACAAAAGGGTTCCAGCGCAATGCCGCACAAACGCAATCCGATTTCATCGGAAACCATCACAGGCCTCTCGCGCGTTTTGCGAGGAAATGCACAAGTGGCACTGCAGAACATTCCGCTGTGGCATGAGCGCGATATCTCTCATTCATCGGCAGAACGCATCGTCATTCCAGATTCTGTGTCGCTGGTGGTGTACATGTTGCGTCGCATGGCACGCATCATCATGTATCTGGAAGTCGATGGTGAACAGATGCTGAAGAATCTCAATGCATTACACGGAGTGGTGTTTTCGCAATCTGTACTTTTGGCAATGGTGGAAAATGGAATGGAACGCGATGCGGCATATCGCATTGTTCAATCTGCTGCACGCACTGCTCTGGAGACAAGTACTCATTTACGTGACGTACTTGAGAAGCAAGCGGAAGCGAAACTGAACTCGAAGCAACTTGACGATGCATTCAATCTTGATCGCGTGTTACAGCATGCGCACAAGGCAACTGAAGAATTAAGCCGTGAGGCATCGCAGTACTTTTCTGACGGGATATCCCCGTATTCGCCTCACTGGGGCTAACTGAGAAGGCGGTTATTCCTTTTCGATACCGGCTTTTTTCAGCACGGTAGGTGTGACACCAAATTCTCGCCACGCGTCATAGGTGATGTCATTGCGTTTGCTAAAGGAACGCGCAACTTTCACAAATTGTGCTTCTGCAGTAGCGATTTCGGTTTTGGACTTCATGCCTGAGAGTTCACGACGAAGGTTGAGACGCTCTTGAATGAGGCGCACCTTGGTGACTGCATCGGCAGTCTTGAGCTCTGTGTTGATCACAGCAAGGCGGCGAGCAATCGACTCGGGTGTACGACGGCGTCCTCGTTTGGGCTTTGTGGCTTCAACGATCTCGAGATATTCACGAATAATGCGTCCCTCGTTGCGCCCATTGGCAAGGGCCTTTTTGTGGGCTGAGCTCATTGCCGAGCTTTTGGGGAGTGACTTCTTGGAGGACATATGTACTTCCCCTACCTTACTGAGAGAGTTTCACTGAGCCACTGTTAAATGGGGCAACAGAAAAACGGTATGGAATTCATGATGTGAAGTCCAGTCACAGAGTTATCGGGAACTAAGGTCACACAGGTGACCCATCCGTACTCATTTACGCCCGCGGGACTCCCAGAACTGCCTCCCACATTGGCTCTCCTACGCGACAACGTGTTTCAGCATGCCCTCAAAACAGGATCCTTCACATTGAAATCCGGCCGTCAGAGTTCGTGGTTTCTAGATACAAAACAGACCATGTGCCGACCCGACGGCATGCTTGCAGTTGCAAATGCGGCGCTTGAAATCTTGCCCAAAGAAGCCCAAGCAATTGGTGGCCTCACCATGGGGGCAGACCCTGTGGCCTACGGCATTGCAGCTATCGCGGCTACTCGAGGATCGCAATTGCGCAGCTTTAGTGTGCGCAAGGAAGCAAAAGATCACGGCATCACCGGACGCATTGCGGGTGCATTGCAACCTGGCGACAAGGTAGTAATTACCGAGGACACCGTGACACGCGGTACAAGCATTTTTGAAGCAGTAGATGCTGTGCGAGCTTTTGGTGCAGAGCCAGTGTTCATCACAGTGATCGTTGACCGTGGTGGCACGTGTGCAGACATGGCTGCAGCGGCAGGCATTGAATACCGACCATTGTTAACCGCGCCAGATTTAGGCTACGAATTCGGTTCGTAATACGGCGCCTAGGTAGTGGCGCTGTTTCTTGAAAGAATGAAACCATGAAAAAAGTTTTAGGAGCATGTGTTGCGCTCACAATGATTGTGTCGGGTTGTGCATCATCTGATTCCGCAAGCAACACAACTACAACTTTGGCTCCGACCACAACAGTTGCAGTGGAGCCTCTCGAAATTGATGTTGTCGTGGGAGAAAACTCTGGCAACGAACGTATTGAAGTAGTGGCACTGGGTGATGATGTGCGCATTACCTTGGTGAATCCCACACAAGAAGATGAATATCACCTTCATGGATACGACATTGTGTCAAAGAAAATGGCACCAGGTGCTCCCGCAACACTTTCATTCACAGCAAATGTTGCAGGCACTTTTGAACTTGAAAGTCATGTCACCAACGAGGTGCTAGTGGTGTTGGAGATTTCATGAGCCTTGAAAAACTTTTCGAACTCACTCCGCATGGAATAGATGTAGTTGCCGGTGAAGGCTTTCCGTATCCATGGGGTGGGCTGTATGGGGGCCACATCGTGGCTCAATCGTTGCGTGCTGCATCATCAACAGTGGAAGAAGGATTCCTTCCGCATTCAGTGCGTGCGTACTTCATTCGTCGCGGTGACAACACCGAGACAGTGCGTTACGAAGTAGATCGCATCCGTAATGGCAGAAGCTTTTGCACACGTCGCGTAGTTGCACGGCAATCCAACGGCGCAATTTTGAATCTTGAAGCGAGTTATCAACTTCCAGAGGGCTCACCAGAAATCTCTTCCGTGGCTATTGCCTCCAACATTCCTCAACCCGACGATTTAGCACCGGCCGATACGTGGTCGCCTCACATTGAACAACGCGAGATTCCGTTGGAGTTTGTTGCAGCTGAAAAACGAGATGGCTCTGGACAATTGATGTCGTGGTATCGCGTCAAAGAAAACTTCGGTGATGATCAACTTATGCATCGATGTGCATTGGCGTACTTGTCTGATGATCTCCCCACAGGCGCAGTGATTCGTGGAGTTCCCGAATTGCGCGAACGTTGGAATCAAGAGAATGCATTTTTCTCGGCAAGCCTTGATCACACCATCTGGTTTCACCGCGACATCGATTCAAGTCAATGGCATCTCTATGAAATGAATTGCCACGCGTATATCAACGGGCGGGGTTTGGCATTCGGTTACGTGTTCGCACAAGACGGCACACATGTAGCCACAGTGGCGCAAGAAACTCTGGTTCGATTGCGCGAGCAATAGATATCTCTGGTGGTCGAGACCGGCGTCGATCCGGTGACCCCACGCTTTTCAGGCGTGTGCTCTGCCAACTGAGCTACTCGACCGTGATGCCTCTCAGATTTCTCTGAGAAACACAACGACAATGACGATCCGCCATTGATGGCGGTCCCGACGGGACTCGAACCCGCGACCTCCGGCTTGACAGGCCGGCGTGAACTCCAACTTCACCACGGGACCATGTGGAAACCACTGGTCTCTTGCACCCCCAACGGGATTCGAACCCGTGCCGCCACCTTGAAAGGGTGGTGTCCTAGGCCGCTAGACGATGGGGGCTAGAACGACTCCGGTTGAGAGCAATATGACGCTATCAGCCGAAGGGGCAAATGCCTTCTCTCGAATCTAGGGAACTTATGACGGTTTTACTCCCCTGTCATCGCAGACACTGTCCATTCAAGGAGCCACCCCAGATATCCATAGAGCTGTGCCTGTCCAAACAAAGGGTCTGACTCGTCAATGTCATCAGTATCAGCAGACTCATCCACATCGAGAAGAGTGCCCAAGACAAGACGAAGATTGTTGATAATCATCATGAATCCGTGAAGCTGTGCCTCGGTGAGGGGCTCATCTTGGGCGAGAACTTCGCGCACCATGGCGATGGAGTTCAGACGAGATTGCTGAAGTTCATCATGCATGTAGTTCTGGTATTCCGCATCTCGCTCAGGGTCGTCGTGATACGCCACTGGAAAGAGCCGGCGCACACGCGGATCGCGAGTATCGGCGTGCAGAAGTTGCTCAAGTTGATCGACGAATCCCGACAATGTTTGGCGGTCGTGTTCGGGCAAGTTAATGACAAAAGCGCCATTACCTATTGGCTCAATGGGCCCACTTGGGCGTCGTCGTCTCATGAGTCTTGTTGCATGGTGGCCCACAAACCATGTTCGTGAAGTCGAAAGACATCAAGTTCGGCATGTTCGCGCGGCCCAGTGGACACCACGGCGCGACCTTTTTCGTGCACATCAAGCATGAGGGCGTCAGCTTTTTCCTTTGAGTACCCAAAAAGTTTTTGGAAGACGAACGAAACGTAGGACATCAAGTTGATGGGGTCATTCCACACCAACACAATCCACGGCTTGTCCACCTCGGTGATCTCTGTGGTGTCCACATCGGGGTCGGCAATCTGGGTGTCTTGGGAGGACACCGGGATGCGCAATTGTGGGGGTGATGTGGTCAATGACACGGAAACATTCTGCTTGCGATTGGTTGAGATTGCCTACCACCCATACGATGAGTAGCCGTGCCCCTCAATGTTCGCCCCGTAGTCCCCTCGCGATTGAAGCGTCGAGGACATGAGTCAAACCGCGCACCTCAGTCGGTTGTTGCAGGGTACATAGCCTTAACAAAGCCCCGAATCATTGAGTTATTGCTCATCACCACCATTCCCACCATGGTGGTGGCCGAAGGTGGCTGGCCGTCTTTGTGGCTCATTCTCATCACATTGGTGGGCGGATCATTGGCTGCGGGCGGCGCCAACGCCATCAACATGTACATCGATAGGGACATTGATGCCTTGATGGAGCGGACAAAAAATCGCCCACTGGTAACGGGCCTGATCGCCCCGAGAAATGCCCTGATCTTTGCCATCTCCCTGGAAGTGGTGGCTTTTGGCATTTTGTGGGCGGGCGCCAATCTCTTGGCGGCTTGTCTGGCCCTTTCAGCCACGTTGTTCTATGTCTTCGTGTATTCGTTGTGGCTGAAGCGAAACAGCACCCAGAACATCGTTATTGGTGGTGCTGCGGGCGCTGTTCCGGTGCTTGTGGGCTGGGCCGCGGTGACAAATTCACTGAGCTGGACCCCTTGGCTGCTGTTTTTGCTCATGTTCTTGTGGACTCCACCCCATTTTTGGGCCTTGGCGATTCGTCATCGTGATGACTACTCAGCTGCTGGGGTCCCCATGCTGCCGTCGGTGGCCACCCCCGAGAAGGTCATCGCTTCGATGATTCGTTACACAATCGCACTAGTGGTGGCCAGCTTGCTGGTGATTCCCGTGGCCGACATGAAGTGGGTCTATGGCGTCTCGGCGGCCCTTTTGGGCGGCGTTTTCTTGTGGGGCACAATCGCACTAGGTCGACGCAATACACCCGGATCTGCGATGAAGCTCTTTTCTTTCTCCATTTCCTACATTTCGCTCCTTTTCGTGGCCCTCACCGTGGACGTGTTCATCCGCTAAACATGCGCAATTGCACGAAGTGGAGGCCCCCGAGGATTTCCCTTTGAGCGGTGAGTGGTGGGTAGTGTTGAGTCGTTACAACTAGGCGCAATCACCCCCGCGTTCTGCAGAGAGCAAATGGGTGACTCTGGGAGACCATCGGAAAATGACCACCATCGACACTCACGTCGGCGTATCGACACACACCACGGGTTCGTCCTTCGTCGCATCCGTAGGCCAATGGGTGACAAGCAGCGATCACAAAAAGATTGGCCGCTTGTTCATCGGTTTGTCGCTTCTGTACGCAATTGCCGCTGCCGCAATTGGCGCGCTTATTGGACTTGAGCGCATCAACCCCGATGGCGCACAGTTCTTTGATGCAGATGCTGCGCTTCAGCTCACACAACTTCACCGTCATGCACTTGTCTTTGGACTTCTCGCACCATTGTTTATTGGTCTTGCGATTGCTGTTGTGCCTATGCAGGTGGGTGCTCGAGCAATCGCATTCCCACGTCTTGCGCAGTTGGGTTTTTGGTCATGGGCATTTGGTACCGACCTTGTACTGATTTCCTTTATTGCAAACGGTGGACCTGGCGGTGGAAGCACCGACATGGTTGATTTGTATCTCTTAGGTCTTGCGTTATCGCTTGCAGGATTACTTGCTGGTGCTGTGTCCGTGGCAACCACTGTGTTGACATCGCGTGCGCCCGGCATGGGTCTGATGGATGTGCCGGCTTTTTCATGGTCGGCATTGATGGGTTCAGTTGCAGCAGTGCTGAGCTTGCCAGTTGCCGTGGGAACCATTGCGTATCTGTATGTAGATCACACATACAGCCAAACAGCATTTGGTGACAACAAAGTCATTTCCACATGGCTTGGTTGGGTGTACGCCCAGCCACAAACATTCGTTCTGATTGTGATGGCCTTGGGTGTGTTGGCAGAAGTTGCACCAGTGACAGCACGCACGCGTCAACCATTGCGCCCCGTGTTGCTTGCCGGTATTGCCTTGATTACCACTGCAACTCTTGGTGCAGTTACACAAACTGCACACGTGCTTGATTTGTCCGGCACCACTGGCGACAAACTGTCCAGCACAATTTTGTTCTTGTTCTTCAACGGTCTTCCATTGTTGGGCGCATTAGTCACGGTTGCCGTTGCGATGTTGTCGTTTAAGCAAGGTCGTCCAGGTGTAAACGCATCATTTGCTTTTGCGCTTTTGGGTGCATTGATGCTTCTTGCGGGAGTCTCTGGAAGTTTCTTGCAACACGTAGGTGATGCAGCACTTGTGGGCACCGCATTTGGTGAAGGCGTGACTGCGTACGTGGTGTACGGAGGCCTGCTTGCAGGACTCGGCGGCATTACCTACTGGGCACCAAAGTTGTGGGGCGTTGTTCTGGATGACAAAAAAGTTTTGGGTCTTGCCGGCTTGGGATTCATTGGCGTAGTGCTTGCATCGCTTCCGCTCTACATCGCTGGCTTTGCAGATCAACCCGTAGATGCAGTGAATGGTTTTGATTACTCAGGCCCACTTGGATTGTGGAATGTTCTTGCCGGTGCCGGCTCAGCAGTCATTGCACTCGTAGTTCTCGCCTATGTCGGATTGCTTTTTGCTGCAGTGCGCAAAGGTGCGGGTGCAAAAGATGATCCCTGGGATGCACACACTCTCGAGTGGTCCATTCCATCACCTGCGCCTACTAATAACTTCGCTGCCCTTGCAACAGTGTCTTCAAGTGAGCCGCTGTTAGACGTCAAACCATCACAAGAGGTACCCGCATGACACTGGCATTACCTTCCGCTCCTGCGCCAGCACCTCGGCGTCAGCTTGTAGTGGCAACCGCCTTGGTTGTCTCGGCTGCAGCAATGTTGATTGCAGGCATGCTCGGCATGTGGATGAGATTCCGTGCCGGCGCTCCCGTGCGTACTTCTGCCGATGGACTCGAACAAATTAAAGATTGGCTACCAGCGGCTATCAAAATTCCAGAAGTTGCAGCCAACACCATGGCAGCAACATTTCCTTTTGCAGCACTGATGGGACAGTGGGCCCTGTATGCATCGCAGCGTCGTGATGGTCAACACCGTTCATTGGCTCTCATCATCACTGGTGTACTTGGAGTTGCAATTGTGAATGCACAACTTGCTGTGTACGCCCAAATGGGAATCGGCATTTCCGATGGCGCATACCAGTCGATGTTCTACGCAATTACAGGAACAATGTTGTTGCTCGTCATTGGTGGAATTGTTTTTAGTGCAGTTGCGTTCTTCCGCTCTGTGGGTGGACGCAACGATGACAACCACGTCATCGTTGCACATGCGTTGTATTGGTACTTCCTCACGGCGGCATTTACTGCTGTGTGGTTTTTCGTATACGTACAGAAGTAGGTCCAAATGTTTACGACAGGTTCCAAATACTTCATCGGGCTCACAGCATTATCTGTTGTAGCAACGGTTCTCTATCTCTTTCTCGTTAACCCTTCAGACCTAGGCGCTTTGGCGTTGATTGGTCTCATCGCCAGTGCCGCCACATTGGCATCTGTATCTCTCTTCACAAACGACAGTGATACAGAAACTGTGGAACAGGCCGTGGACGCAAGTGCCGGTGCCACATCTTCATCGTTCTGGCCAATTGTTGTGGCCTTGGGTGCAGCCATGGTGTTGTTAGGTCTTGCTACCGAGCCAGTTGTCTATGTCTTGGGCATCGCAGTACTTGTAGGCGGCGGCGTGGAATGGATGGTGCAAGCTTGGGCTGAACGCGCTTCTGCAGATCCTGCATACAACAGCAATGTGCGCGCCAAAGTGTTGGGCGGCATTGAATACCCAGGTTTGTCGGCTGTGCTGGCCATAGTTGTGGCGTTTTTGTTTTCACGAATCTTTTTGGCAGTGTCAAAAGATGCAGCAACCATATTTTTCATGGTGATTGCCGCAGTGATTTTTGCATTGGGCTTTGTGTTCGCATCTCGTGCCGATCTTCGTAAGAAGGCATTGAGCGTCGTGTTGCCTGTGTCCATTGCGTTGCTTGCCATTGCAGGTGTCGTGAGTGCACTTAGTGGTGAGCGTCAACAATTGGTAGACGCAGCACGCGAAGACCATTTCGCTATTGAACATCGTGAGTGTGGCGAAGAAGCATCGAAGTATTACGACAAGCACGCCAACAACAGAGTTCCTTTGCGCAAAGGCGTGATTGCCACCATCACCGTGGAGAACAATGAGGTCTCTGCAAAAATGGTGGGCCTTGACCGCAAGGTAGACACCATCACCATCCCTCGCATGAACTCAACCACAGTGTTGTTCCGTAACTTGGACAAATCCGAGCGTCGCCTTGTCGTGAATTTGGGTTCAGCAAAGGTGGGCGACACCGATGTGGTGGAACCACTGGGAACCTGTACTCAATTGACTGGCAAAGGCCAAGAACAAGTTCTGACCCTCACCATTCCAAAACCCGCCACTGCAGAAGAGCCATATTCGTTCACTGTGCCTGGCGCTAATGGAGAGATCAAGTTGGTGGTGCCGTGAGCCACATCAACCAACCCATTACAACGGAGAAGTCAATGGATACCGTAAGTCGCGTGAAGTCATCGCGTCGTCGCATTCTGGGAACCCTTGTGGGAATTGCCGCTAGTGCCACTTTGGCCGGCTGTGCACAAAATGCACCTCAAGACACATGGGAACCTAAAGGTCCTAATGCCGAAATGATTCATGACCTAGACAACTTGGTGTTCCCCATTGCCTATGTGGTGGGCGTCATTGTCTTGGGCTTGGCTCTGTACATCTTTTGGAAATTCAAAGATCGCGGTCAAGAGATTCCCGTGCAAGGTCACGGCAAGCCCTACATGGAAATCACACTCACTGTGGTTCCTGCACTCATCTTGAGTGTTGTGGGCGTGTTCACCTTCCGCACCATTTTCGATCTTGCAGAAACACAGGACACCGAAATCATCATCAACGTCACTGGTCAACAGTGGTGGTGGGAATATGACTACCCCGTGCAACCAGAACATGGCATCAACCAGCCCATCGTGACATCGGGTCAATTGGTTTTCCCTGCGGGCACCAAAGTTCTTCTCCGTGAAACCAGTCGCGACGTGATTCACTCCTACTGGATTCCTTCACTAAACGGTAAGAAAGACGCGGTTCCTGGTCGAGTTCACTTGTTACGCCTCGAAGCCAATGAGCCTGGAATCTATGCAGGTCAGTGCGCGGAGTTCTGCGGACTTTCACATGCCAACATGCGCATGGAAGCAATTGCATTGTCGAAAGAAGATTTCGCAAAGTGGGTTGCCAATCAGCAGAAGCCATATGTTCCACCAGCAGCTGGTTCTGCAGCAGCAGAAGGCGAAGCGGTGTACATCGCTCAATGCGCACGTTGTCACCAAGTCAATGGCCTCAAAGATGCTCAGGGCAAACCAATTATTTCGGCACCCGATGAGTACGTGTACTCAGGTGCTGCTCCCAACCTCACAGCACTTATGACGCGTAACACCTTTGCTGGTGCAATGTTTGACTTGGTTAATGAGAAGTGCCGCGCAGATGTATGGGGCGCTTCGAGCGAAAAGTTTGGCGAGGCCTATCTCAAGGGTGTGACCGAGGAGTGCTTGAATCAAAAAGATCTTCGCGCGTGGCTTCGTAATGCACCCGAGATGAAGCCAATGTATGCAGAGCCAGATCTGCTGGGACCATCTGATGGAAAGTATCGCGGCATGCCATATCTGGCA
>JBIKSB010000218.1:0-2645 GCA_044348855.1 Ilumatobacteraceae bacterium
GCGAAACGCCTCTCGCGAAGGTTCATCGGAGAAGAGTTCTTCAATCAACCACGGGGCGATGGCATCCCATTCATGTATCAACAACGACAGCGCCACAAATCCTGCGCCATCGGCTGCCTGAACAATTGGGGCCGCCACCGCAGAGGCAATGGCACCGCCCTTGTCGGCTACCTTCACCAACTCGGCCGCCGACACCCCTGTATGGCTTGCCACCTGGCCTGCATACAAACGACGCACATTGGCATCGGGATGCTCATTAATCAATTCCATTGCCTTGTTCGCCACACGTGCCCGAACCTCTGGCGATCGCAAGGGATGTGCGTCGAATAGACGTGAAAGCCTGAATCCAAGAAAAGGCATGGCCTCTGCCACTGCGGTTTCTAAAGCTTGCGGATTCTTCTGTGCTAATTCACCAGGGTCTTGACCCTCGGGAAATTGTGCAACAGATACAGAGATGTCGTATTTGCTCTCCCAGGCATAAAACTTCTCCGCCGCACCTTGGCCTGCGGAGTCGGCATCAAAAGCAAGAACAATGTTGCGCGCATAACGCTTCATGAGCCGGACATGTTCTTCGGTCAATGCAGTACCACACGTTGCCACGGCAATAGGCAGACCGCTTTTATGAAAACCAATCACATCGGTGTAGCCCTCGCACACAATGACACGATCTTGCTTAACGACATTTCCCTTTGCCCAATTCATGCCGTACAAAGTGCGCGACTTTGTATAGACAGGTGTCTCGGAAGAGTTCTTGTACTTTGCCGGGTCTGTCGACCCTGGAAGGATGCGACCACCGAAGGCAACTGCAGCACCTGTCTCATCAAAAATGGGAAACATGACACGCGCGCGGAATGAATCTTGCATTCGACCTGCTTTGTTGACAAAACCAAGTCCCGCCTCACGCAACATCTCAGCTGGTGCATCCAAGGCACGAGACAATGCATCCCATTCATCTGGCGCCCAACCAATTTTGAATTGCCGTGCCACATCGCCGGCCAAATCTCGCGCGCGAAGGTACTCACGTGCGGCGCGGGCATCAGCGCCCTCTAAAAGCCGTGTGTGGTACCAATCAACGGCGCGCTCCATCAACTGCTGTAAGTCTTTGCGGTGCTTGCGTTCCCCACTTCCCGCACCAGAGGTGTAATGCAGTTCAATCCCAAACTTTCCGGCCAGCTTCTCGACTGCACCGATGAAATCAAGGTGTTCCATGGCCTGAACAAAGTTAAAAACATCACCTTTAGCGCCACAACCAAAACACATGTAACGACCAGTCTCGTCATTGACATTGAACGATGGAGTGCGTTCGGAATGAAAGGGACACAGACCTACTTGACTGCGTCCTGCACGACGAAGTTGTGCATACGGCGAGATCACGTCCGACAATGTTGCAACAGCACGCACCTTTTGGATGTCGTCCTCTGCGATTGCCATAGACACACACTAGTGCGCCGAAACTCTCGGACTAACCGAGAAGAATCGAAGTTATTTTGTCTCTACTTTGTCTCCGCCAATGACCGCTTGCGCTGCCGAAAGACGAGCAATAGGGACGCGATAGGGCGAACAACTCACATAGTCAAGCCCGGCGCGGTAGAAGAATGCGATGGATTCCGGGTCTCCCCCGTGTTCACCACACACTCCCAACTTGAGTGATTTCTTTGTTTTTCGACCTCGTTGCACAGCCATTTGTACGAGCTCGCCCACGCCTGTTTGATCCACGCTCTCAAACGGATTGCGCTTCAACAGGCCCGCCTCCAAATACAGAGGCATCATGCGACTCTCCACATCATCGCGCGAGAAACCAAACGTCATTTGTGTGAGATCATTTGTTCCAAAACTAAAGAAATCAGCTGCTTCGGCCATCTCGTCGGCTCTAATTGCTGCTCGTGGAGTCTCAATCATTGTGCCGATAGAGACCTTGGGTCTCTTTGAAGGCTTGGCGCCTTTTTTGGCAGTGGGCAATGGTCGAGAATTGACGTCCGAGAGAACTTCCTCTACCCAACTGCGAGCAAGCGCCAGCTCTTCTCTGGTCACCGTCAGTGGAATCATCACTTCGACAATGGGCTGTAAGCCTTTGGCTGACACTTCATCGGCTGCTTCCATTAATGCGCGTACTTGCATTGCATACAAACCAGGCTTCACCACGCCTAGACGGACACCTCTGGTTCCCAGCATGGGGTTCACTTCGCTCCACTCGTGAGCCGCATTCAACAGAGTTTCCTCTTGCGCAGACAACCCTGTGGTTGCTTTTTGAATTTCAAGTTCGCTGATGTGAGGAAGAAATTCATGTAGAGGTGGATCCAATAATCGCACCGTCACTGGCAAGCCAGACATCTCTGTCAACAATGAGACAAAGTCTTCCTTTTGTGCCATACGCAATTCCTCAAGCGCCGCGGATTCCTCTGCCTCTGAGTCAGCCAGAATCATGCGTCGCACCACAGGCAGACGCTCAGGCGCCAGAAACATGTGCTCAGTTCTGCACAAACCGATTCCCTCGGCACCTAGTTCACGTGCCTTGCGAGCGTCTTCTGCAGTGTCGGCATTAGTGCGCACACTCAGTTTTCCTTTACGCACCTCATCGGCCCATTTCAAGATGATGTCAAACTCTGCAGGCGGTGTAGATGCCTTGAGGCCAAGTTTGCCCAACA
>JBIKSB010000219.1:0-2630 GCA_044348855.1 Ilumatobacteraceae bacterium
AGGCCGCACTGGAATCATTGCTCACGATGAATCTTTGTCTGCACAGATCATTGCTGCAGTCAGGGCAGAATCAGATGTTCCGGTGTGGGCCAAGCTAAGTGCCAACACTGATCGCATTGTCGAGATCGCCCACGCTGTTGTGGGAGCAGGTGCACAGTCGCTCACCGTCATCAACACCATGGTGGGTTTACAGATTGACGTGATGTCGGGGCGTCCCACTCTTGGAAATGGCGGTGGTGGATTATCTGGTCCCGCTATTCATCCCATAGCAGTGAGGGCCGTATTCGATATTCGGCGTGCCATTCCACATGTGGACATCGTTGGAGTGGGCGGAATTAGATCGGGTTCGGATGCAATAGAGATGATGTTGGCTGGGGCCAATGCAGTTCAGGTGGGTACTGCTTCTTTTGCACACCCTGGCGCGACTTGGCGTATCGCGCGAGAAGCTGCTGTGTTGGCACATCGACGAGGTGCATCTCAATGGTCAGACATCGTCTCTGCGGCTCACACTTTATGAGTGTGGTTGGGCTAGTCCCTGTATGTGGAGTCGAGACAGAAGTAGAATCGTTTTATGGAAGACAGAGTTCGTGACCTTGAACTGATGTCACAGGTGCGTGCTGTGCGTCAAGAGGCCGTCAACGATGCTCGTGCAGGACGTCTCGCTTCTGTTTTTTCTCGAGCTCAAGGTGATGAGCGATTTGTCTATGTTGTGAAACTTCTTGATGTGCATCCCAAGTTGGGCAAAGTTGCAGGGAGAAAACTGCTTGCCTCGCTTGGCGTGTCGTCTTTTCAGTGTGTGGGAGATTTGTCTCCAGAGTTGATGCACGAGATCTTGACTGCGGTAGGCGAAGCATCATGAATGAAGCACTCATCATCGTGGTGTCAGGCCCTGGCGGCGCAGGGAAGGGAACCATTGTGCAGTCCTTGATTGAGCGTGATCCGCAGTTGTGGCTGAGTCGTTCATGGACTACGCGCGCGCAACGAGAAGGTGAAAGCGATGACGCATATGTGTTTGTCACGCGCAACCAGTTCGAGCAACGCATTTCCGAGGGTGGATTTTTGGAGTGGACAGAGTTCTTGGGGAACTTCTACGGCTCGCCAGTTCCTCAAGTGGGTGAGGGGCGCGACATTGTCTTAGAGATCGAGTTACATGGCGCACAGCAAATCAAGGCCACTCGTCCTGATGCGATTCTGGTTTTCGTGCGTCCTCCGTCTCGCGAGGAGCAACAACGCCGTCTGCAAGGGCGAGGGGACCCTGAGCACCATGTAGTGGAGCGGTTACGAAAAGCCGAGGATGAGGAACGACAAGGCGCCGAAATCGCCGATGTTGTGGTGATTAATGATGATTTAGAGCGTGCTGTAGGGGAGATTGAGGGCATTATTCGTGCTGCTCGAGGCCTATCCCGATAGCCTTGAGGCGACTTCGGAGGTCTTCTATGTCACGTCAAAACGACTCCATGATTTACCCACACATTGAGACATTGCTCGATCGTGTTGACTCAAAATTCAGCCTTGTGACCCTTGGTTCGTATCGTGCACGTCAAATTAACTCCTACTTCAACCAATTGGGTGAAGGTCTTGGACACATGGTTCCACCACAGGTGTCTTCTGTTGCGCGCAAGCCATTGTCCATCGCTTTTGAAGAAATCGCAGCAGACAAGATTGTCAAGGTAGAGCGCCTTCCTTATGACGAAATGGAAGCAGAAGCAGCCGAATTGTTCGGTGAGCTCGATGCTGATGTTGCAGACGACGATGCAGATGAGGCCGACGCCGAATAAGAACCAGATGCTGGTTCCTTAGGTCATTGATCACATCATTATGGAATCGGTTCGAGGTCGAAACATTGTTCTTGGAATCTCCGGGGGCATTGCTGCGTACAAATCCATTGAAGTTCTTCGCCGCCTTGTAGACGCAGGTGCACATGTTGCGCCCATCATGACTGCAGATGCGCACCGTTTTGTGGGGCCCGTGACTGTCTCGGCATTGGCATCTGAACCTTTGCACACGAGTTTGTGGGACGACGCATCGCCAATTCCTCATACGCGTTTGGGTCAAAACGCCGATGTCATCGTGGTTGCACCGGCCACCGCGCGTGTTATTGCTGCATATGCAATGGGGTTATCTGACGATCTTTTGGTCGCAACGTTGATTGCTACCCGAGCACCAGTGGTGTTGTGTCCTGCGATGCATACAGAAATGTGGGAACACCCCAGTGTCGAAGACAACATTGCTCTGTTGAAGTCCCGCGGTGTGATCATCGTTGAGCCCCAATCGGGTCGTCTTGCAGGTGGCGACATAGGCACGGGACGTCTTGCTGATCCAGACACAATTCTTCAGGCCATTGACACAGTGCTTTCCAGCAACAAAGACCTCGCAGGACAACATGTAGTCATCACTGCGGGGGGAACTCGCGAGCCCATCGATGCGGTGCGCGTCATTGCAAACAGGTCAAGTGGGAAACAGGGGTTTGCAATCGCTGAAGAGGCCTACCAACGTGGGGCACACGTGACGTTGATTTCCACCGTGGATTTGCCCGTGTCGTCGGGGATTTCGGTGGTGAATGTGGAGACAGCCCAACAGATGCAAGATGCTGTTGCACAAGTTGCTGTATCTGCAGACGTGGTGATCAT
>JBIKSB010000221.1:0-2615 GCA_044348855.1 Ilumatobacteraceae bacterium
ACGGACGCATTATCTCCACATCATCTGCTGCGGGAATCTTTGGCAACTTCGGTCAAGCAAACTATGGCGCGGCCAAAATGGGACTTGTAGGTTTCACCCGCGTGCTTGCCGCTGAAGGCGCAAAGTACAACATCCGTGCCAATGCCATTGCCCCGCTTGCACTTACTCGTATGACAGAAAATCTCATGGGAGCACTTGGCGACAAGCTTGACCCATCTCTCGTCACTCCGATTGTTGCCTGGCTTGCCCACGAAGATTGCGACGTATCTGGAGAGATTTACTCAGTAGGTGGCGGTCGCGTCGCACGAGTATTCATCGGAGAGACCCAAGGCTTCTTCAAGCCAGGTCTCACCTTGGAAGATGTGCGTGACAATTGGACTCAAATTCGCAACACTGACGGCTACGTCATCCCCTCCGGCGTACCAGAAGAAACAGGCTTGTTCTTCAATGCGCTCAAGGATGCCTAAAGACTTCCTGTGGTGACTGTTCGCCCACTGCCATGACACAACACATTGCGTGCAGCGATGCAAAGGTGATTCCCTCTTTAGATGGAGTCTCCATTGCGATGCATGATTTTGGTGGACACGGATCTCCGGTGTTGTTGTCGCATGCAACAGGTTTTCATGCGCATTGTTTTGCGCCATTGGCACAACAGTTATGTACACAACATCAGGTGATGGGCTTTGATCATCGAGGGTATGGAGATGCCGAACGTATTGACCCTGCCACCATTGAATGGAAAATGTACGGCAACGACGCACTTGCTGCTGCGCGCTTTATGTTCTCCAACGTAGGCAAGAAAAAAATCGTCGGTGTAGGCCACTCAATGGGCGGCGCATCACTGTTGATGGCCGCACACAAAGAGCCTGAACTTTTTTCTGCCCTCATCGTGTTCGAACCCATTGTGTTTCCCCCGCCTCCTCCCGATGCGCCACCACGACCAGAAAACCCTCTTGCAGGCGGAGCACGCAAACGACGCTCACGATTCCCTTCGTTTGACGATGCGTTAGAGAACTATGCGTCTAAGCCACCTATGTCTACGTTTCACCCTTCTGCACGTGAGGCCTATGTACGTCACGGCTTTGCAGTCACAGACGAAGGCGACATTGCATTGAAATGTCTTCCCGAACATGAAGCACGCACATACGAAACCGGCGGTACGAGTGGCGCGTGGGATGAATTGCCCTCCATCACAACACCGGTGTGGGTTGTCTCTGGCGCACCTGCACCATTTCAGCCCTCATCATTTGCACTCAATGTCGCCGAACAAATTCCACACGCCACATACATTCAGTACGACGAATTAGGCCACTTCGGCCCACTCGAACGCCCCGACATACTCGCCTCGCTCACACAGAACATCGCTGCACAAGTGTCATGAACAGAGTTGATGCCATTGGAGATGCAGTTCTCGAACCATTACGTCAACGCAAATTTTTTGTGGTGTGTTTTGGTATCGCGAGCACCGTGGGTGATTTCAGCATTGCATGGCACATCATTGGATTTACCCGCGCGTGGGGATCTATGGAGCGACTATGGCAAGCAGTGGCACTCTCTCTTGCTCTTGGAGTCGAGAGCCTGATTGTTAACCAAGGAATCAAACGATTGTTTCGACGCGAACGACCCACCACATCAGGTGATGATCGTTTCGACATTCGCACCCCGCGTACTTCTAGTTTCCCTTCGGGCCATGCATCGTCTGCAACTTTTGCGGTCTTTATCCTCATCTCCTACACAGGGTTTCCGCTTGGAGTGTTATGGATCGCCATTGCACTCGTGATTGCACTGTCACGTGTGGTTGTCCGCATTCACCACACCACAGACATTCTTGGGGGCATCCTCACAGGGGCAATTCTTGGCTCCATAGCCGTACCCCTCATCGCCACATTCGTCGGCTAAGTACAGCCCCATAAAGGTTTCCTGCCTTAGGGAATAGTCACCTATAAATAGGTGTTGCACTCTTGTCTATGGCACGCACTTTTGGACTCACTTTCGATTACCGCTGCCCATTTGCACGTTTAGTCCACGACCATGTTGTGGAAGGGCTTCGTGGTGGAGCCGATTGGAACGTTACGTTTCTCCCCTTCTGTCTCGGGCAAGCCCATGTGGAAGAAGGCGATGTGGATGTGTGGGATCGTCCCGACTCTGACTCGGGCCTACTTGCCCTCCAGTTAGCTGTTTCTGTCCGCGACACTCAGGCGGCGGCTTTTCTCAACTTTCATCAGTCAATGTTCAACCACCGACACACCAACGGTGGATCTCTGAAAGATCACACAACACTGTCCCGCCTTCTTGCCGACGCAGGTGCTGATGCCACAGCCGCATTTGATGATGTCAAGAGCGGAAGAACCCTCGAGGTCGTGCGCACCGAACATGAAAAATTCGTGCGTAGCCACCAGGTGTGGGGAACGCCCACATTTATTGTCGAGGACAAAGCTGTCTTTGTGCGCCTACTAGACCACGCCCACGGTAATCAATCTGTAGGCAAGGCAACGATTGAGCGCATTTTGGACGATATTGACTGGCCAATTTTGAATGAATTGAAGCACACCAGCATTCCGATGTAGGCGTTGTAGGTTGAGTCGTATGGGCGAACACCAGAAAAGAATGAGTGA
>JBIKSB010000220.1:0-2615 GCA_044348855.1 Ilumatobacteraceae bacterium
TGGTGAATTGCTCAATGGTGTGCGTTACGCACCAGGAATTGTGACCACACAAAGCTTGGTAATGCGTTCACGAAGCGGAACAGTGCGTCTTATTGATGCACAGCACCGCCTCGACAAGATCAGTGCATTCTCTGCAATTGACTACAACTAAACGCACACGCCTACAGGGCGTTGATGCGATGTTGCTTTAGTGAGATGAACTGATTCCGCCAGCTGCAGACAAACGCGCGTGTGCACGGCGCAAATCTGCTTCTACTTCTGCGGAATGTTCAGTACGCAAATGTGTCTCGGCACGCTCTTTGGCTGCTTTTGCACGAGCTACATCAATGTCTTGTTCAAGTTCTGCTGAGTCCGACAAAATCGTGACGTGATCCGCACCGACCTCCACAAAGCCGAGGTGGACGGCCAAGTTCTGAATCGAACCATCTGCCAAATAGATACGGGTGTGATTCTCCGTTAAGGCACCCAAGAACGCAGCGTGACCAGGAAGGAAGGCAACTTCGCCTCCTCCCAACGTACGCGTGATGACTTGCTTGGCATCACCAGAGAACAAAATGCGCTCCGGCGAGACAACTTCCACCCGCATGGTGCCGCTGGCTTCTGCCATTATGCGTTCTCCTGCAGTGCCTTCGCCTTGGCAAGAACTTGCTCCACGGAGCCCACGTTCAAGAACGCCTGCTCGGGAACTTCGTCCAACTCACCGTTGATCAAAGACTCAAATGATTCCACTGTTTCTGCAACAGGAACGTACTCGCCCTTCACGCCGGTGAACACTTCAGCAACATAGAACGGCTGCGACAAGAAGCGCTGTACCTTACGTGCGCGCGACACGATGAGACGGTCTTCTTCAGAAAGTTCATCCAAACCAAGAATTGCGATGATGTCTTGAAGTTCCTTGTAGCGCTGCAAGATTTCCTGCACGCGACGAGCAACTGCGTAGTGACGATCGCCCACAGTCTCTGGAGTGAGAATTGTGGAGGTTGATGCCAATGGGTCCACAGCGGGATAGATACCCAACGATGCAATGGAACGTGAAAGTTCTGTTGTTGCATCAAGGAAGGTAAACGTGGTGAACGGTGCAGGGTCGGTGTAGTCGTCTGCAGGCACATACACCGCTTGCAGTGATGTAATTGAACGACCACGAGTCGAGGTAATGCGCTCTTGCAATTGGCCCATTTCGTCGGCCAAGGTGGGCTGGTATCCCACAGCTGAGGGCATACGACCAAGAAGTGTGGATACTTCAGATCCGGCCTGCACGAAACGGAAGATGTTGTCGATGAACAACAACACGTCCTGGTTCTGCACGTCGCGGAAGTACTCCGCCATGGTGAGTGCAGACAATGCAACGCGAAGACGCACACCAGGTGGTTCGTCCATCTGGCCGAACACCAGCGCAGCTTTTTCGAACACGCCAGACTCTTCCATTTCCAAACGGAGGTCGGTACCTTCACGTGTGCGCTCGCCCACGCCAGCAAACACCGATACACCACCGTGCTTGGACGCCACGCGGTTAATCATTTCGGTAATGAGAACGGTCTTGCCCACTCCTGCACCACCGAACAGACCAATCTTTCCACCAGCAAGGTATGGGGTAAGCAAGTCGATGACCTTGATGCCTGTTTCGAACATGCGTTTTGATGGCTCGAGTGTGTCGAATGCAGGTGCTGGACGGTGAATGTCCCAGCGCTCAATGTCGGTGAAATCAGAGTTGTTGCCATCCAGCACTTCGCCCCATACGTTCCACACGTGACCGAGTGTGCGGTTACCGACGGGCACTTGAATGCCGTGTCCGGTGTCGCGCACTGGAGTACCGCGGCGAAGACCATCGGTTGGCTTCAAACACACGGCGCGCACGCGGCTGTCACCAAGTTGCTGTGCAACTTCTGCGAGCACCACGGTCTTTTCACCTTGTGTCTCAATTTCAAATTCGATCGCTGAGTTCAGCTCGGGCAAGTAGCCGCGAGGAAATTCAACGTCAATAACCGGACCAGCAATTGCTACTACTCGGCCGAGGTTGTTGGTTTGGGTCATGCTCATGTGGATTTCTCCTGTGTTGTCGCTCTTAATTGCCTGATGCCATGGCTTCGGCACCACCGACGATTTCCATAATCTCGGTGGTGATGGAGTCCTGGCGGGCTCGGTTCATAATTCGTGAAAGGTTCTTAATTAACTCTTCCGCATTGTCGGTTGCTGCCTTCATGGCGCGTTGACGGAATGCGTGTTCAGATGCTGCGGCGTTCAACAACGCGGCATACACACGTGCTTCTACGTAACGAGGAAGCAATGTCTCCAAGATCAACTCTGGAGTGGGTTCGAATTCGTAATCCTGGCCAGTGGCGCTCTTTCCGTCGCCACCTTCTGCCACTTTTGTATCCAAAGGAACAAGTGGACGTTGCACCACTTCTTGGTTGCCTGCTGATACGAAACGGGTGTACACCAATTCGACACGGTCAACTTCACCACTGGTGAACAAGCCAGTGACAAACTCACCGATCTCTTTTGCAACGGCGTATGTCGGGCTGTCTGTGAAGCCAGTGAATGACTGCGCCATGTTGTACCCACGGAAGCGGAAGTATCCCTCTGCCTTGCGGCCCACGGGCACAATCACATGGTCG
>JBIKSB010000222.1:0-2605 GCA_044348855.1 Ilumatobacteraceae bacterium
CGACGTTGTGGAAGAGCGCTACGGCAACCTCTTCGAAATGTATGAGCGCATCGCAGGTGAGAATCCCTACGAGCAGCCCATGCGTATTTACCCCGCATCGCACTACACAATGGGCGGTCTGTGGGTGGACTACGAATTGATGACCAACGTTCCTGGTTTGTACGCAGCTGGTGAGGCGAACTTCTCTGATCACGGAGCAAACCGTCTTGGAGCTTCTGCTCTGATGCAAGGCCTCTCAGACGGGTACTTCGTATTGCCGTACACAATCGGTAACTACTTGGCCCCTATGTTGAATCAGCCCACACCAGATACCAATCATCCTGAGTTCAAGCGCGCCGAACAAGAAGCACAACAGCGCTTCAATGGCTACTTGGCAGTCGGTGGAACTAAGTCACCAGACTTCTTCCATCGCGAACTTGGAAAGATCATTTGGGATTACTGCGGCATGGAGCGCACCGAGCAAGGTTTGGAAAAAGCTTTGTCGGAAATTCCTGCGTTGTATGAAGAATTCAAGAAAGACCTTCGCGTCACCGGAAACGGCGAAAGCATGAACCAGACACTTGAAAAAGCTGGTCGCGTTGATGACTTCTTCCAGTTGGGAATGTTGATGTGTCGTGACGCTCTCGATCGCAACGAAAGTTGTGGCGGTCACTTCCGCGCCGAATATCAAACCGATGACGGTGAAGCATTGCGTGACGACGAAAACTACTGTCACGTCTCTGCCTACGAATGGGGCGGCGATCCTATGAAGCCACGTCTCAACGTAGAGCCACTCGAATTCGAAGAAGTACATCTCGCAACCAGGAGCTACAAGTGAGCAACACAATCAAAAACATCACGCTCAAAATTTGGCGTCAAGATGGCCCTGCGGCCAAAGGCCATTTTGAGACACACAAGATTGACGAGATCACCGATGAGGCCTCGTTCTTGGAGATGCTCGACATCTTGAATGATCGTCTTGTCACCGACGGCAAAGAAGCAGTGGTGTTCGATCACGACTGTCGCGAGGGTATCTGTGGCACATGCTCATTGATGATTGATGGTCAAGCTCACGGACCACAGCGCGGTACTGCAACTTGCCAGTTGCACATGCGCAAGTTCAAAGATGGCGACTCCATCACCATCGAGCCATGGCGTGCATCAGCATTCCCCATCATCAAAGACCTCATGGTGGATCGTTCCGCATTTGACCGCATTATCGAGTCCGGCGGATACATCACCGCCGAAACCGGTGGTGCACCCGATGCCAACCTGATTCCCATTGCCAAGCCCATCGCAGATGCAGCCATGGACTCCGCTGAGTGCATTGGCTGTGGAGCATGTGTGGCGGCATGTCCGAACGGCGCTGCGAACTTGTTCACCGCTGCCAAGGTGGCACATCTCAATCGCTTGCCGCAGGGCCAAGCAGAGCGCTACAGCCGCGTGGAATCCATGGTGGAGACCATGGATGACTACTTCGGCTCATGCACCAACCACGGTGAGTGTGAGGCTGCATGCCCGAAGGAAATCAGCATCGACGTCATTGCATTGATGCACAAGGACTACCGCAAAGCCAAGTTCTCAAATCGCAAAGACCTCGCCCGCTCATAGGCTCGGCGCTATGACCAAGCCAGCTGTTCCCGCAAGCCTTCCCACCACGTTGGGTGCCCTACGGGCCTCTGGCTGGGTGTCAGTGCCTGTGAAGGAAGAACTGCGCGCAAACGCAGTACGCAATATCTCTGCAGGTGCACCACTGTTTGAAGGTGTGATGGGTTATGAAGACACTGTCATGCCCCAGTTAGAGAATGCATTGCTTGCTGGTCATGACGTGGTGTTCTTGGGTGAGCGCGGTCAAGCCAAGACGCGAATGATTCGTTCTCTCACCAACTTGTTGGATGAGTGGATGCCGATTGTTGCCGGCTCTGAAATCAATGATGATCCCTACAACCCCGTGTCGCGTTATGCACGCGATGTAGTGGCTGCAGAGGGCGACAATGCGCCCATCGCATGGGTACATCGCAGTGAGCGCTTCGGTGAAAAACTCGCCACTCCAGATACCTCCATCTCTGACCTCATTGGTGAAGTAGACCCCATCAAAGTTGCCGAAGGTCGTTACCTCAGCGACGAACTCACACTGCATTACGGATTAGTTCCTCGCACCAATCGCGGCATTTTTGCTATCAACGAATTGCCCGACCTCAGCGAGCGCATTCAAGTGGGTCTTTTGAATGTGTTGGAAGAACGCGATGTACAGATTCGTGGATACAAGATCAGTCTTCCTATTGATGTGTTGTTGGTGGCGTCGGCTAACCCAGAGGACTACACCAATCGTGGTCGCATCATCACGCCGTTGAAGGATCGTTTCGGAAGTCAAATTCGCACGCACTATCCATTAGATGTCGAGACCGAAATTGCCATCATGCGCCAGGAGGCACGTCCTGCATCTATTGGTGATGTGCATGTGGAGATGCCTGCATTTATGGAGCGCATCATTGCCACATTCTCTCAGCAAGCACGTCACAGCAGCCAAGTGAATCAGCGCAGTGGTGTCAGTGTGCGTTTGTCGGTGAGCAACTACGAAGTGCTGAGTGCAAATGCGGTGCGTCGCGCATTACGTGCAGGCGAG
>JBIKSB010000225.1:0-2589 GCA_044348855.1 Ilumatobacteraceae bacterium
TTGGCAAGATCGCAATACTGCCGTTCTTTTTGCTGATGGTTCGGGTGCCGCGGTGTTGGAACACACTCAAGGACATGGCCAGCTGTTGGGCTGGGACTTGGATTCCGACGGTTCTGCTGAAGAAATACTTTTTTGCGACATCGGCGGATTTATCCAGATGGACGGCAAAGAAGTTTTTCGTCGAGCCGTGCGCATCATGGTCGACAGTGCACAAAAATCCATGGCACACGCTGGTGTGCAAGCCTCAGACATCGCACTTATCGTTCCTCATCAAGCCAATATTCGTATTATCTCAGCAGCCTGTGAACGGCTTGATATCCCCATGGAAAAGGCGGCGATAGTGATGGACAACACTGGAAATACCTCGTCTGCATCTATACCACTCGCCTTGTTTGATGCAGCAGACAAAGGACGTCTTACACCAGGCGATCTTGTCCTCATGGTGGGCTTTGGAGCAGGAATGACTGCGGCCAGTGCTGTACTTGAATGGGGTGCACAATGAGTCGGGTAGTTCTCATCACTGGCGGCTCAAAAGGAATCGGGCTTGCGTGTGCGCAGCTTTTTGCCGAACTTGGCGACAAGGTTGCAATTACATACAACTCCACTCCTCCGCCGCCTGAGTTTTTCAGTGTGAAGTGCGACATCACAGATAGCGCTCAAGTTGATGCTGCTTTTCGAGCTGTAGAAGAACACTTTGGCCCGGTAGAGGTTCTCGTCTCCAATGCAGGGATAACCAAAGACACTCTCTTGCTGAGAATGAGTGAAGATGATTTCTCTGCCGTAATTGATGCCAACTTAACGGCGGCCTTCAGAGTGGTGAAGCGCGCAACACCATCAATGCTCAAGGCAAGAAAAGGACGAATCATTTTGATGTCGTCTGTTGTCGGACTCTTGGGCTCGGCAGGACAAGCGAACTATTCGGCATCTAAGGCCGGTCTCGTTGGCTTTGCGCGTTCTTTAGCTCGCGAATTGGGATCTCGAAGCATCACGGTCAATGTTGTTGCCCCAGGTCCAGTGGCAACAGACATGACTGCTGCTCTTTCGACCGAACGTCTGGCAGAGCTCGCAGACGCCGTCCCACTGAAAAGAGTGGCTCAGCCACAGGAAGTCAGTGCGGTAGTGGGTTTTCTCGCCAGCGAGGGAGCTGCATATATCACCGGTGCTGTGATTCCAGTCGATGGCGGCTTGGGAATGGGTCACTAACACTCAATGGCGATATGTCCGTGATGAGTGTGCGAAAATAGAAAAAACAAGGAGATGACATGAGTCAAGAAATTTTTGATCGTTTTGTGAAGTGTGCTGTGAAAACCCTCTCAGTAGAGGCATCGCAAGTCACCAAGGACGCAACATTTGCAGAAGACCTCGACGCCGATTCTCTTGACGTTGTAGAGCTTGTGATGGAACTTGAAGAAGAATTTGGAATCGAAGTTCCAGAAGAAGAACTCCAAGACGTCAAGACCGTTGGTCAAGCTTTCGACATCATCGTCTCAAAGTTATAGAACTTTCCCCATGCAAGGTTCGGGACATCGCGTTGCCATCACAGGCTTGGGCGTAGTTGCACCCTGTGGAATTGGAAAGAACGATTATTGGAAGGGCCTGTTGGGCCCCGGACTCACAGATCGTAAGTACGTCGAGATAGAGAACTGGGATCCACTTCCCTACTTTGACAACCCTAAGGATGCTCGTCGCGCAGATCGTGTGGAGCAGTTTGCCTTGGCTGCAGCATCTGAGGCCTTTGCACAAGCAGGCGACATCAAGGTGGATCGCACTCGCTTTGGCACCATATTTGCAACAGGCATTGGTGGTCTTCACACACTTGAAGAGCAAGTTTTGGTACGTGCGGAAAAAGGTGAACGAAGAGTGTCACCATTTCTCGTTCCAATGATGATGGCTAATGCGCCAGGTGCCGCCATCTCGATGCGACATGGATTACAAGGCCCGAATGAGACCATTGTGACTGCCTGTGCGGCTAGTACTCATGCAATTGGATACGCTGCACGGCTCATTGCTTGGGGCCTATGCGATGCGGTCGCTACGGGAGGGGCCGAGAGCGCTGCAACAGCAACATCTCTTGCTGGTTTCGGCAATATGACAGCCCTCTCTAGTTCTGGCACATCGATGCCCTTTGATGCATCCCGTGATGGGTTTGTCATGGGAGAGGGTTCGGCTGTATTCATTCTTGAGAGATACGACCTTGCCGTCACTCGTGGCGCACATATTCTCGGAGAGATTTTGGGGGCTGGCAGCAACGCCGACGCACACCACATCACTGCTCCCTCTCCTGGCGGAACCGGTGCAATTGCATGCATGCGTCTGGCTCTTCATGACGCAGGACTTTCTCCATCTGACATCGCATTGGTGAATGCACATGGCACGTCCACTCCACTCAATGATGCTGCCGAAGCGCAGGCTGTTACAGAGGTATTTGGTGCTCGAGCAGTGCCCATAACAAGTGGCAAAGGCGTAACTGGGCACGCTCTTGGTGCTGCAGGAGCGTTAGAGGCGGCACAAGTTCTGTTGTCTATTGAACACAAGTTGATTCCGCCTACAGCCGGAACACAAACTTTGGACCCTGCGCTAGATATTGAT
>JBIKSB010000224.1:0-2589 GCA_044348855.1 Ilumatobacteraceae bacterium
CACGTTGCCTGCGGTATTGACCGGTGCGGGATTGCTGGTCATCTCCACTGTGATGTCCGCACTCAGCGGGGAAGCAGCTGTCATGTTGTTTCCTGCTTTATGGCTGTTGGGCGTGGGATGGAATTTTGGTCTCATTGGCGGATCAGCAATGCTGATTGAATCGGTTGAAGAGAGCAAGCGAGTCACGGTGCAGGGTTCTGCAGATTTGATGATGAGTTTTTGTGGCGGGATGGCCGGGTTGTCATCGGGCTTTATTCGCAAAGCGGTGGGCTATCACATGTTGTCGAATGCGGCCACAATTGCAGGAGGCTTGTTGTTGGTTGGTGCCTTCTATGCGTGGCGTCGTTGGCAGTATCAGTCGGTGCTTGCATGAAATGCAACGTGGTAGCCGTAGGCACGGAGCTGCTGCTCGGACAAATAGTCGACACAAATTCTTCCTACATTGGTGAACAACTTGCCGCTATTGGCATTGCCTCTCACCTACAGCTCAAGGTGGGCGACAATTTAGAACGCATCGTGGATGCATGCACTACTGCATTGCGCGACGCCGATGCAATCATTATGTGTGGCGGCCTAGGGCCTACCCACGATGACCTCACTCGTGAAGCAATTGCTGCGCTTATGAGGGTCGAACTTGTGCACGATGCTGAAGTGGCTGCGGTCATTGAAGAGATGTTTGCCAAGAGACAACGTCGGATGGCGGCAAACAATCTTCGCCAAGCACTTGTGCCTCGTGGCGCGCACATTATTCCTCAGACACGAGGTACTGCACCAGGGTTGATCTGTCCGGTGGGCAACAAAGTGATTTATGCAGTGCCAGGCGTACCTCATGAAATGCATGACATGTTGGCGCGTGCCATTCTGCCCGACTTATTGCGACGCAGTGGATCGCAGTCTGTGATTGCATCTCGTGTGTTACGTACATGGGGAGAATCTGAATCGGCCCTTAATGAACGACTTGACAATGTGATTAGCGAATTAGATGAGGCAGGTAACCCCACGTTGGCGTTTCTCGCAAGTGGCTGGGAGGGCATCAAGGTTCGACTTACTGCAAAATCTGATTCTTTAGACACAGTCCATGAAGTACTCGATACCTGGGAGCAGCGAGTGCGACAAGAAATCAACGACATTGTGTTTGGGGTAGATGCAGACACGATGGAGTCTGTTGTCCTCGAACTTCTTCGCACTCGCAGTTGGACTCTTGGAATTGCAGAATCTGTAACAGGTGGTCTCATCGGCGGGCGTCTCACCAATGTGCCCGGGTCATCAGAGGTGTTTCGTGGCGGAGTAATTTCCTATGCCAGTGACGTGAAGTTCAATGTCTTGGGTGTCGATCAAGGACCCGTGGTGTCCGAACGCGCCGCACTACAAATGGCACAAGGTGCCCGACGCGTACTTGGAGCTGACGTGGGGCTGGCGGTGACTGGAGTTGCAGGCCCAGATGTCCAAGATGGACAACCTGTCGGAACTTTGTGTGTGGGGATTGCATTGCCTGATGGAACAACGCTCGCCACTACATCGATGCTCCCAGGTCTGCGTGACCAAATGCGCCAGTTCTCAGTGATCACAGCGCTCGATTTTCTACGGCGGCAACTGCTCGCGATGTGAGCGAAGACGGCGCGAGTTTCTCGTGTGGATATGGGTGAATCGGTAGGCTTGGAACAACTAGCCCCCGTAGCTCAGCTGGATAGAGCATCGGACTTCTAATCCGCAGGTCGCATGTTCGAATCATGCCGGGGGCGCCAATTAGCGCATATGGTCACATAGTCTCAAGAAAAATCAGCGGTATCTGGCGATCTGTCTTCGATTGATATCCGCCGTAGTTTGCGTAAGTGCTTACGATTTGTGGCCACAATGCTTCACGTTCTGATGTGGTGGCGATTCGGGCTCGGCGTTCGTGTTTTGGCTCGGCTTGAGTTTCGACCCACACTTTTGGATTGTCGCGTAGATTGACAAACCACGCAGGGTGATGATCATCCCCGCCGCGTGATGCAACAATCACAAAGGTATTTCCCACCTGGATGGGTGATGTCAACATCACTTCGCGGGGCTTACCAGTCTTGCGTCCAGTGGTGGTGAGCTTAAGAACTGGCATGTTGCCCGCATTCCAGCCCTTCTTTCCGCCTGTCACAGTCAGAATCGACTTATGGACGAGGTTCATGGTTTTTAGGACAAAGTTGCTTGGCATCAGCGAAACAGTACTCCCAATTGAGGCATTGAGGGCTCTAACCCTTACAATTACAGGGTGATTTTCAAGAAAGATGACATTGTCATCTACCCCCAACACGGTGCATGCAAGGTCAAGGGAATCAAGAAGCAGGACTTTTTCGGAAAGAAAGAGGAGTACCTCATTCTTGAAACCATCATCAATGAGATGACACTGCGTGTTCCTGTAGCAAAGCTCGATGAAGTAGGTGTCCGGCCTCCAGTGTCGTCAGACGAACTTGAAGACCTTGTAGCTGTGTTGTCGAAAGCTGACCCACGCGTTCCATCTAACTGGTCACGTCGATTCAAGAACCACCAAGAGAAGCTAAAGAGTGGTGACGTGTACCAAGTAGCTGAAGTGGTACGCAACCTTGCGGCACGTAA
>JBIKSB010000226.1:0-2576 GCA_044348855.1 Ilumatobacteraceae bacterium
TTCCCGAAGATGACATTGCAGAGTTGAACATTCCCACCGGAGTTCCACGCCTCTATAACTTGACGGACTCTCTCGAGGTTGCCGAAGTGACATACCTTGGCGACCAGGACGCCATTCGGGCTGCCATCGAAGGTGTCGCAAATCAGGCAAAAGGCCACTAAATCCAGTTATTTGCATATTTCTGCCACTCAGATACATCGGAGTAGCAGAAGCGAAAAACAGGGTCTCAAAGTGTGATTACACTTGCCCTCATGGCATCAAAAAAGTCTTCCGTCGATCATCTCCGCAACATTGCACTCTTTTCTGAATGCTCCACAAAAGAACTTGGTCTTGTTGTTGATAATTCGACTGAACGAGTGCTGAAAGCAGGCACTGTGATTATGGAACAAGGCCGCGTAGGTCTTGAGGCCTATGTCATCCTTGAAGGCTCCGCCACCATCAAGCGCAACAGCAAAAAGATTGGCACTGCGTCGGCAGGTTCAGTAATTGGTGAGTTGTCATTGCTCGACAAAGGCCCTCGCACCGCCACTGTGATTGCAGAAACCGATGTGCGTTTGTTGGTTGTGACAGATCGTGCCCTCAAAGGCGCTATCCAAAACATCCCCGCCATCTCCACAAAGTTGCTCAAGGGTCTCGCGACTCGAGTTCGTGAACTTGATCGCGCCCACTACGGCTGATTTTTCACACCAAACTGACCAAGTTTGACCCGATGGGTCGGGGGTCTGGGCCCATATCGCACTAGCGTTATATCTGTTATGAGCACGAACGCTGTTTCTGAGACCGATAAGACCCCGAAGCGCTTGCGCCCCTACCAATTGTCGATTGCAATTGGCATTGGAGTGGGCGCCTTCACCATGTTCTCTGGCATCTTTTCCACCATCACCGGTTGGAAGAGCACCTCAGAAATTCATCGTGATGTCTTTGGCGGAATTCCTGGCCCATTGAAGATTGCCTTCTACACCATCATCCCCGTGATGATTGTGTGGGGTTCTTTCCGTTTCGCAGATCGCATTCGCAACTGGGAACGTGGCGCACCTGATCGTCGTCGTACAACTGCCAAGAATGCAAAGCGTCGTCTTGCTGACTACCGCGCAGGTGTCTACATGCGCACACTGTTGCGCGACAGTGCAGCGGGCCTCATGCACTCCATGATCTATTTCGGATTCTTGATGTTGCTGGGTGTCACTACAACACTCGAAATTGACCACGTCTTGCCGGAGTCACTGAAGTTCCTGCATGGTGGCGTGTACCAGGCGTACGCCTTTGTCGGTGACTTTGCTGGCCTTATCTTCACCATTGGTGTGGTGTGGGCAATTCTGCGTCGCTATGTGCAACAGCCCTATCGCATTCGCATCAAGACCAAAGCTGAACACGGCGTCATCTTGGGTGTTCTGCTCGCCATCAGCATCACTGGTTATGGCGCAGAGATGTTCCGAATTGCAGCATCCACTGCAGGCGGAAAAGACATGGCCTTTGAGAAGTGGTCGTTTATTGGTTACCCATTGTCCTTATTGGTAGACGGCGCAAGTGTGGGAGCACTAGAGCTGTGGCACCAAGGTTGGTGGGTTGCACACGTAGTCACATTCATTGCGTTCTTGGCAATCTTGCCCATCACCATGTTGCGCCACATCTTCACTTCGCCGTTGAACATGTACCTCAAAGACCGTGATCGTCCAAAAGGTGCGATGCGTGCAATGCCAAACCTCACCGAGACAGGTTTGGAAACATTTGGTGCCTCTGTGATTGAAGACTTCACATGGAAGCAATTGCTTGACACAGATGCATGCACCATGTGTGGCCGTTGCACCAGCGTGTGTCCTGCGCATGCAACCGGTAAGCCACTTGACCCGCGCGAAATTGTGTTGAAGACCGGCGAAGTAATGGCCGCAACTGCAACACATGCACCAGGTGGAAAAGTGTCTCCTCCGTTGTCAGTCGATTCTGAAATCACCATTGGTGTGAACTCCATCTTCGAGCGCATCACCGCCGAAGAAGTGTGGTCGTGCACTACATGTAAAGCATGTGATGAGATCTGTCCGGTCAATATCGAAATCCTCGACAAGATTCTCGACATGCGTCGCTACTTGTCATTGATGGAATCAAACTTCCCTGCAGAGCTTGGCAACGCCTACCGCGCCATGGAAAACCAAGGCAACCCTTGGGGCATGAGCCAAGGCGACCGTGCTGAATGGGCAAAGGACATGAACGTGGAAGTGGTCGATCCCGGCTCTCCCTTCAATCATGAATACCTCTACTGGGTGGGCTGTGCAGGTTCATTCGATGACAAGAACAAGAAGGTCACCCAAGCAATGGCCAAGTTGCTCGAGCGCGCAGGCGTGGACGTCGCAATTTTGGGACCCAGCGAAATGTGCACCGGTGACTCTGCTCGTCGTTCAGGCAACGAGTACCTGTTCCAAATGTTGGCAATGCCCAATATTGAAATGATGAATGGCATGGGCGTGAAGAAAATCATCACGCAGTGCCCACACTGTTTCAACACCTTGAAGAACGAATACCCGCAGTACGGCGGCAACTACGAAGTAGTTCACCACTCTGAGTTCCTCGAACACCTCATC
>JBIKSB010000227.1:0-2569 GCA_044348855.1 Ilumatobacteraceae bacterium
CACTTCGAGCCCTTGTGGACCCAAGAATCTCCACGGGTCTCATTGCCGACATGGCTCATGTATCGCCACAGGCAGTGAACTTGGCATTCGCTGCTAAAGGCGGCGATGGTGTGTGTCTGGTATCTGACACCGTGGCATGGGATACAGAACGTGCGACTCGAAGAGGAATCAAGATTGTGAACGGCTCGCCTCAGCTTGCCAATGGCACTTTGGCCGGCTCCTCCACGCCTCTGTCTCAATGTGTTCAACGTGCGGTGACTACCGCTGGAGTTGTGTTGGAAGAAGCGTTGAAGGCGGCGACCTCCACTCCGTCGCGCATCCTCCATCGACCAGAGATGTCGCGGGTATGCGAGGGAGCCTTGGCAAATTTGGTGGCTATGGATGACGCTCTTTGCGTCGTCGGAGCCTGGCGCGCATTAGTGTCGCATCGTGCCTAGCAAACTGAATTCCGAACAAGATCAACTCGCCATCTCTCTTATTCGTGGTTTGGCCATGGATGCCCCCTTGTATGCAAAGAGCGGTCATCAAGGTACGGCGATGTCATTGGCTCCACTTGCACATGTGCTGTACAGCCGAATATTGCGACACAATCCGACAGACCCCACTTGGATGAATCGAGATCGTTTCATCTTGTCGAATGGCCACGCATCAATCCTTCAGTACGCACTTCTGTTTTTGGGTGGTTGGGGACTTTCTTTGGATGACATCAAGCAATTCCGCCAGTGGGATTCGCTGACTCCTGGTCATCCAGAAGTAGGCCATACAGCTGGCGTTGAAGTGACTACCGGTCCTCTCGGACAAGGTTTTGCGAACGCCGTAGGAATGGCAATTGCCGAAGAGCATCTCCGGAGTGCACACGGTGCCGACGCGATAGATCACCACACATTTGTGATTGTGGGAGATGGTTGTCTTATGGAAGGCGTTAGCCATGAAGCCGCATCTCTTGCTGGACACCTTGGTCTTGATCATTTGGTCTGCATCTTTGATGACAACAAAATCACCATCGACGGGTCGACTGCGATGACGTGCTCTGATGATGTCCCCATGCGCTTTCGTTCCTACGGGTGGAATGTGATTGAAGCGGGATCAATTGCCGACGATTGCGATGCTTTGGAAAAAGTGCTCTTGGAAGCTCGCTCGCATAAAGGTGCACCAACTTTGGTGGTGCTCACTACACACATTGGATTTCCCTCACCCGATTTCACTGATGCGCATGAAGCACACGGCAACCCGTTCACAGCAGACCATGTCGCACGTACAAAAGAAGTTATGGGCATCCCCAATGAACCTTTTTGGGCGCCAGATGACCTCGTCTCTGCATACCGCCAACACATGAGTAGTCGAGGTCAAGAGGCGCAATCACAGTGGTTGAGTGAAATCTCAGATGAGCGCATGTCGACACTTGTAGGCACCCATTCGCTAGCGACACAGACTTCTGTATTGCCAACCCTGCCTTCGTTCGAACATGGCGCCAGTATTGCTACCCGTCAAGCATTTCAAAAAGTTTTGGAAGCTACTGATACAGCCTTGCCGCATGTGATTGCCGGCGCTGCAGACCTGACAGGCAACACGGGCGCAAAACTCCCCGCCCAAAAAGGCTTCAGTGTCAATGACCGTGATGGTCGTCAGGTTTTTTACGGTATTCGTGAACATGCAATGGGGTCAGCTCTTGTCGGTATGGCTTTACATGGTGGCGTGATTCCTGTAGGTGGAACGTTCTTTGTCTTTGCTGACTACATGCGTCCTGCCATTCGATTGGCCGCTCTGTCGCGGGCACGATGTGTGTTTGTGTTCAGTCATGACTCAGTAGGCGTCGGAGAGGATGGACCTACGCATCAACCCGTTGAGCACTTGGCATCGCTGCGATCAATTCCAGGACTTCAGGTCATCCGTCCAGCTGATGCAAATGAGACGGCACAAGCGTGGTTAGCTGCAGTCACCCATGATGGTCCAACTGCACTTATCTTGTCGCGCCAGAATCTTCCTGTCGTGACAGATGGGGCCGCTGTTGCTCAGGGCGCATCTCTTGTCAAGGTTGCCAATAACTCACTTGCAACCATTGTTGCCACGGGCAGCGAAGTGCATCTTGCGCTGGAGGCGGCACAACTGCTGGAGAAGGATTCCGTACACGTCAACGTGGTCTCTATGCCATCTGTAGATCGCTATCTTGCGTTGTCCAGTGCGCACCAACAAGAACTTGTGCCACGTGGCGTACCCAGTATCAGTCTCGAGGCGGGCTCTACGTTCGGATGGTCGTCGATCACGACACATCACATCGGCATAGATCGTTTCGGAGCGAGTGCACCTGGATCTGTCGTAATGGAGAAACTAGGTATCTCTGCGGACAACGTGGTGGCACGAGTGAAGGAAGCCTTGGCAAAATGAAAGTGCGTCTTGTCGATCTGTATAGCACTGCAGGCCAAAGTGCGTGGCTAGACAATCTTCAACGCAGTTACGTGACCTCGGGTTACCTTAAAGAACTCATAGCTCAAGGCGTGAGAGGCCTTACCTCCAATCCAACGATTTTTCAGAAGGCAATTCAGAGCTCATCTGATTATGACGAGCAGTT
>JBIKSB010000228.1:0-2568 GCA_044348855.1 Ilumatobacteraceae bacterium
GTGCCAGGGTTCGCTGTGTTCTCGATTGGGACCGACGCCATCGCCTGATGCGCACCCACACTGCAATGCATGTGTTGTGTGGTGTGATTTGGAATGAATGGAAAGTGCCCGTCACTGGCGGCAACATGGAGCCACTTGTCGCGCGCATGGATTTTGAATTACCTGAGGTGCCCGAGGGGTTCGCCGACAAAGTTGAAAAACTTGTCAACGAAGCCATTGCACAAGATCATCCGATTGAGGTCTCGTTCTTGCCTCGCGATACGGCAGTGGTGGACGAAGATCTCATTCGCACCAAGGTGTCGCTCATTCCCGATTCGGTGCCCGAGATTCGTGTTGTGGACATTGTGGGACTAGACAAGCAGGCCGACGGGGGAACCCATGTTGCATCTACTAAAGAAGTAGGCGTGGTCCGTGTTGTGAAGATGGAGAACAAGGGCAAAGGGTTTAGACGGATTCGCGTCTCCATTGTGGAGTAGCGTCGTCACGTGTTTTGGGCTGAGTTCTTCGGGTTCGTCGCTGCAGTGCTGGGTGTACTGCAGGCGTGGCCCCAAGCTCGAAAAATCCGCTCACTTGGTCATGGTCATGGAGTCAGCATCACCATGTGGATTCTGATGACTGGGTCCAGTGCTGCGTGGCTGGGTCATGGTTTCCGTATTGGTTCACCATCACTGATTGCAAGCACCATTGCGTCGGCATTAATGAACTTGACGGTTGTACTTGCATTGACATCGTCGCCACGTGTGGTTGTCTTTCGCTTTATCGTCCTCTCCAGTGTGACTGCACTATTGATTGCGACTCTTCCATTGTGGATTACCACACCAATTCTGTTTGCGTTCACTTTGTCTCGTGTTCCTCAAATTCATCGGTCATGGAAATCAAAGCGCAACAAAGTGCCAGGTTCAGCAGTGTCCATGGGGATGATCACCTTGAGCATTGCGTGTCTTCTGGCCTGGGAGGTGTATTCCATTTTGTGGAAGAGCCCAGTTCTCATCGGTACAACTACCGTGGCACTCATTGGGGCCTTGATGGTTGCCTACCTTGAGTTGTCAAATCCTGCAAACAAAACTCGGTCAGATCTGTCTACATGACGGAGTCTGTGTTCTTTGAGCGCAAATAACACACGCTAAGTTAGGGAAATCTCGATTCTTACTGTTGTTCTTCTTATTGTTGGGTTTATCTCTCTCATAGTTGGCGCAGAGATACTTGTACGAAGTGCTGTGTCAATGGCATCTCGGTGGGGTATTTCTTCCGTCGTAATTGGACTCACTGTTGTTGCATTTGGAACAAGCGCCCCAGAGTTAGCAGTCAGCGTGAACGCTTCTCTTGGTGGAAACAGCGACGTAGCTTTCGGCAATGTGGTGGGGAGCAACGTTGTCAACATCCTGCTCATTCTGGGCTTATCTGCAGCAGTGGGTGCCCTTGCCGTCACGCCACGAATTGTGCGCGTTGATGTGCCAATTCTGATGGGAGTCTCGTTACTTGCTTTTGCTTTAGGTGCGGACAGAACCTTCAGTCGTATGGACGGGTTTATTCTGGTTGCCGGTGCCATTGGTTATACCTACGGGTTGATGAGGTCCTCGCGGTCGCAATCACCACACATTCACGCGCACAGTGCAGAAAATACATCTGCTGTGGAGGATCGTGGGGTTAATCATTCCGTAGTGGCAAATGTTTTTCTTTTCCTTACAGGACTTGTGATTCTTGCGGTGGGATCACAAGTGATTGTTGATTCTGCAGTCGAGATTGCAAAGAACATAGGTGTGAGTGATCTAGTGATAGGTCTCACTGTGGTGTCAGTAGGTACAGCGTTGCCAGAGTTAACAACTTCTGTGCTTGCGTCTTTGAGAGGCCAGAGAGATATTGCGGTCGGCAATGTGATTGGGTCGAATCTGTTTAACATTCTGCTTGTTCTAGGAATGAGTGCACTGGTCTCTTCAGATGGCGTGAAAGCACAAGAGTCTGCAATTCGCCTAGACATCCCTGTCATGCTTGCCGCCACCGCGGCCTTGCTTCTTATGTGTTGGAACGGTTTCCGAATTACGCGCAGGGAAGGTGGTGTTCTGGTCGGGTTTTATGTCTTGTATGTGATGTATCTGTTGTTGGAAAGCAATGACCACAGCGCCACAAGAGTTCTCGGCCAAGTCGGGCTCATCGCTGCTGGTTGTTTGATTGTCGTCTTGTGTGTTGTGGGCTATCAAAACTGGCGGAAAAATCAGGCCACGATAAAAGCACAACAACGCTAAGCATCTATTGTGAGCCCCATGAGCGGTGTCATCGAAGAAGCGCAGCATTTTCTTGCACAGAACTGGTCGCCATCAACCGATCTTGGTGCGTGGAAAGAACTTGTGGTGTCACAGCGATGGGCAGCACTTCGTTGGCCCAACGATTGTTTGGGTCGCGACCTCGATGACGACACTGCACAACAAGTGGAAGCACTGTTTCGGCAAGCTAATGCTCCTGGGCCTGGGCAAGATAAGTCCAATTTGTGGGCAGGCACAGTGGTGGGTTTTGGCTCACCAGAGCTCAAAGAAAAATTCATCCGTCCGTTGATGATGGATGAGATTGCCA
>JBIKSB010000229.1:0-2556 GCA_044348855.1 Ilumatobacteraceae bacterium
CGATTTCTTTCGGTGATGGTTCCTCAAAAGATGAGGGCTGAATAGCGCCTACAACCTCAAAGTCATAACGCAGAGCAAAGTATGCATAGGCATCGTGGTAGGTCAGCAACTTTCGACTTGCCTCAGGAACAGTTTGAGCTGCGGTCGTCATTGCTGCATCAAGGTCCGTAATCACTCGCGAAATCTTGGCGTGATTTTCGTTGTATCCCTCGGTGTTCGATGGATCTAGTGCAATCACCACATCACGGATGAGATCCACGTATTGCTGCACCATTGGTGGATTGGTCCACAGATGTGGGTTCGGTTTTCCACCCTCTTTGGGAAAAGAAAAGTCATAGACCCATTCACCTTCGGGGAGTACCGATGTGCCCAATTCGCAGATCACAGCATTTGCTGCATTGTCTTTCGCTAACTCAATCGATGGGTCCTCCAGGCCAAGACCATTTACAAACACCACATCTGCATCTTCGACTACGGCAGCAGCACTTGGTGGTGGCTCAAAGGTATGTGAGTTCGTTCCCTCTGGCACCAAGCCATCAACTGTGGGTCCAAGATCGCCCACCACCATCGCAATCAGATTGGTAATCGGAGCCACTGTAGAGACAAGTTTTGGTGCGCGACCAGAGACTTCCTTAACTGACAAACAAACTTCTTTTGCAGACGCATCTGCATCAGGGGGCAAAAGAGACTCAGAGTCCGAGGCACACCCAGTGAATCCGATTGCTGCAACAACTGAAAGAGATAACCATCGTGAAGTACGCATGGCCTCCACGCTAACGGGAATTTGTGTCAATGACCGTAAACGTCACTATCGAGGCACTATTCGCACCTGAAATGATTTCACAGCACGCGCAAATATGTTTGCTTCAACATCAGGTTCAGTGATGGGCTCAATATAAGCAATTCGAGCTGACATCTCGGCAAAAACTGTCTCTAACACCAATCGTGCCAAGTTTGCACCCACACACAAGTGTGTTCCGAAACCAAAAGACAGATGTGGA
Organism: Ilumatobacteraceae bacterium; assembly: GCA_044348855.1. Lineage (GTDB taxonomy): Bacteria > Actinomycetota > Acidimicrobiia > Acidimicrobiales > Ilumatobacteraceae > UBA2093. The sequence goes on from JBIKSB010000229.1 coordinate 1,002, forward strand.
TTCGGAGATCGTGTGATATCGAATGTGAATGGAGAGGTGAAAACTTTTTCATCTCTATTTGCTGATGGATACAGCATCACTACTCGATCACCTGCGGCAATTTCTTGTCCACCTACAACATCGTCTGTGACTGCCATGCGGAAAAAGTTGTTTAACGGAGTCACCCAACGAAGAACTTCTTCGACGGCGGGCTCTGCAAGTGCACGTTGTGCACCCATCTTGTTCCACTGATCGAGATGATCACAAAAGACTCGCACGCCATGGCTAATTGCAGTTCGAGTTGTCTCGGCACCACCAGCGATAAACAAGCCCACCTCATGCACGATGGATTCTGGAGGAAATGGCTGACCATCAATCTGTGCATGTGCCCAAATGGACATGAAGTCATGACGCGGACAACCCGATACCTCATGAAGAACTGGAATCATGGCCGAGACAAACTCTTGGTTAGCAGCAATGAATTCAGCCATCACTTCAGGATCTCGATCACGCATGTCAGTGCGCATTAATCGCTCACTCCAAGATTTCAATTGTGGCCACATCTCTTCGGGAAAGCCCAACAAACGCGAAGTTAACCGAGCCGGCAACTGTGCCGCGAGCGTCTCCACAATGTCGCACTCACCTCGTTCAATCACCTCATCCACAAGTTCAGCTACGAGCAATTGAACTTCCTCGGTGCGCTGAGCAACACCTGAACGAGTTAACTGAGGTTGCACCAACATGCGTTGCTGACGATGACGTGGGTCATCTTGAGCAATCATGTTGCTCTCGCCTGGCGAAAGAACTGCGCGATAGACACCGTGAGAAGAAAACACTGTGGAGCGACGTTCCACATCCATCACATCGGCGTGTCGCGTAACGCCCCACAGGCCATTCTTTTCGTCGCGATACACAGGCTCATTGGAGCGCATCCACGACCACACGTCGTGCGGATTGGATTGATACAACTCCGGATCTAATAGATCAATCTGCATACGATCTGATGACACCGACATAGTGACCCCCCGTCATCTCTGCGATTGACTCCACGTTAGACCCTTCGTGGGGTCTGGCTCGCTAGGCAAGCCGAGAACGCGTTCACCAAGGATGTTGCGTTGCACTTCCCCCGTACCGCCGCCAATGGTGAGGGCACGGGCGAACATGTAACCGCTGTACCAACTCTTGGAGCGAATGTTCTTTCCGCCCACAGCATCATCGAGACCAATCAACATTGCATCTGCTCCAATGACATCTCGGGCCACTTCCATAACTTTTTGACCGTGTTCGTCTGCCATGATTTTTCGAATACTGGCCTCGGGTCCGGGTTGTGTTCCTCGCATACGCGCCGTCAATGTGCGCATGCGAATAATTTCTAAGACCACATGTTCGATATAGATCTTTGCGATGCGCTGTCTCATCACAGGGTCAGAGATCTCCAACTTCTGTGCTTCGGCCACAACATCTAATGCAGTTGGCCCATTACCCCACAGCTCTCCGCCTGTAGATAGTGACACTCGTTCATTGCCAAGAGTGACCTTGGCGAGTCTCCACCCTTCATCCACTTGACCCACTACGC
>JBIKSB010000230.1:0-2553 GCA_044348855.1 Ilumatobacteraceae bacterium
GTCACAGTTGCAACTTACGCCAGGCGATGGAACGGTGACTGCAACATGGGCCGCAGTAAGTGGGCTCACGTACACCGCTGTTGTGTCCCCAGGAAACTTTCGCTGCGTGACTACATCTGCAACATGTGTGTTTACTGGTTTGTTGAATGACCAGACCTACAGCGTGACTGTGCAAGGCGAAAACTCTGTGGGCGCGACCAGTGCGCAAGGTGAAGTTGTACCCAATGGTGTGCCCGCTGTGCCCGCAGTTGTGCGCACGACAACGGGGTTGGGCCAGGTGACATTGCGTTGGGATCCCATTAGTGGTTCGGCTCGTCCTACGTATGTTGTATCCACGCGAGATGGTCAACACTCATGCATCACCACAGCTGCTTCGTGCACTATTCGGGGCTTACCTAATGGGAAACGAAGGACTCTGTATCTCTCTACTCGCACAACTTCAGGCGGTGCATCAGTGACTGAAACACCCGTGCAAGTGTGGGCGGGCTTTAAGGTGCGACAGACCACATTGCCGATGTCTTCTCGTATATCGCTGACGTCCATTGTCCGTCCTGTGTCCCGTGGAGCCGCGACATGGTCCAGTTCGCCTTCGTGTCGCATCCAAGGTTCGTCTCTGGTAACGCCTGCGCGGCGAACAACTTGTTACCTCACGGTGCGAGTCCGCGGGGTGGGCAACACCCCAGAGACATCCACTCGGGTGAAGTTGACCATTCGATGATGCAAACGGCGCTTCAGACTGATACCCTAGGGGGTATGAAATCTCCCCGCATAGTTGCTGTTCTTGCTGGCCTTATTCTCCTTACATCACCTGCGCTTGCGTCCTGTGGCGGTTCCACTTCCAGCACCGATGACACCACAACCGTTATCTCGCTAGTTCCTGCGGGGAAGGTAATTGACGTACGCACCCCTGAGGAATATGCCCAGGGGCACGTGAAAGGCGCCGTCAATATTGATGTCTCCAACCCCAACTTCGAGTCCCAGATTGCAGATCTAGACAAAGATGCCGCCTACAGCATCTACTGCCGCAGTGGTAACCGTTCGGCGGCAGCAGTGGAGATTATGCGGAATGCCGGCTTCACAAATGTGGTTGACCTAGGTGCGGTCGAAGAAGCCGCTCAAGCTCTATCACTTCCCGTGGTTGCAGACTAAGAAATTTCACTACTAGAGACGGATAACAATCATGACAACGCTGACATTGACAGAACAGAACTTTGAAGAGACAGTCTTGGCTGAGGGAATCACCATTGTGGATTTCTGGGCAGAGTGGTGTGGTCCTTGCAAAATGTTTGGCCCTATCTTTGAAAAATCTTCTGATGCGCACCCCACCATTCGGTTTGGCAAAGTAGATACGGAAGCCGAGCAAGGTCTTGCTGCTGCATTGCAGATTCGCTCTATCCCCACAATCATGGTGTTTCGTGATGGCGTGTTGCTGTTTAATCAAGCAGGCGCATTGCCAGAGCACTCGCTAGAACAGATCATCACATCGGCCGAGGGTCTCGACATGGATGCGATCCGTGCAGAGATTGCCGAAGCAGAAAAATCTGAACAAGGCTCTTAACACCCTTCTTGCATTTCTGTAATGTCTCCCTCTGTGAGGGGGCTCACTGGGGATGTTCTGCGTCGCTATTGCGCGACGGTGCTTGTGGTGGCGATGTTGGCTACCGGAGTGGTACTGAATGTAGGGCCAAGCCAAGCAACAGTTATTGCCACTGATCGCATTGCCTTGGGTGCTTCTCATACGTGTGTGATCAACAACGACAACACGGTGTGGTGTTGGGGTTCGAATGCCATGGGTCAGTTAGGTGTGTCGAGCAGTGTGGTGCCCAGCAGGTCTACTGTTCCCGTGCTTGCAGATGGATTGCCTGGTGAGCGAGTGGCCGTGAAGATTGCCGCAGGTGCATCACACACATGCGTGGTGGCCAACGATGGCACCGTGTGGTGCTGGGGTGCAAATCCAAGTGGCCAAGTCACAAATTCAATAGATGCACTTATTCGAGTGCCAGCAAACAATGCACTTCCCAGTTCAGCAATATCAATTTTTGCCGGAGGAGAAAATAGTTGCGCACTGCTTGTTGATAAGCAGCTTTTCTGTTGGGGTCTTAATAGTGCTGGACAATTGGGCATCGGTAGTTCTGACAACAATGTCAATGGAACTCCTCGTGTTGTCGGGAACATTCCGCAGAGTTTTGAAGTGGCGGATCTCTCTATTGGGCGCGCTCACATGTGTGCCGTCAGCACCCAAAATCAAGTGTGGTGTTGGGGCGACACAGCACACGGCAAACTTGCCGTTGCACCTGGCACCAATGTCACTTCTGTACAACGCCTCACCAATGTGTCCGCTGGTGCAACGCGAGTAGGTGCGGGGGCAGAACATACCTGTGTTGCATTAGCTACTTCTGTGAGTTGTTTTGGCGATAACTCACTTGGTCAATTGGGGTACATGCCCTTCAATATGAGTAACCCCACACCCATCGCAACTGGCATGGGAGCAACTGTGAATGATGTGGTGGCGGGCGAAGAATTCACGTGTGCACGGCTACAGGGTGTAGCGCC
>JBIKSB010000231.1:0-2545 GCA_044348855.1 Ilumatobacteraceae bacterium
CCCCAGCCATGGGGGCAAGCACCACGGGAATCGGAAACTCCCGCCCACGCAATACCAACTGATGACGCGTCATCGTGGCACCTCGGCGAGTTTGAGATTGGGATATGCCCCACAAGACAGATCCATCGGGCCATCAGACAACAAGCGATACCACGCAGCCGATGCAATCATTGCTGCGTTATCGGTGCACATGGCGCGACTTGGCAACGCAACTGTGAACCCTGCGTGCTCGCCACGTGTAGTCATCTCTGAGCGCAACAATGAATTAGCCGAGACCCCACCACCAAGCACAATTCCTCGCGCACCCACTTGTTGTGCTGCTTTGATGGTTTTGGCACACAACACATCTACAACTGCTGCCTGAAAAGATGCTGCAATATCTGCATTTTGTGCACCAGGATTCTTGCGCACGTAATTGATCACCGAGGTCTTCACACCACTAAACGAGACATTCAATCCGTCATGCATCATTGCACGTGGAAAATCAATAGAGGTTGCATCACCTTGAGATGCAAGTGCATCTATTGCAGGTCCTCCGGGATAGCCCACATCAAGAAAGCGCGCAACTTTGTCGTATGCCTCGCCTGCTGCATCATCAATGGTGCGACCCATCACGGTGTAGTCGCCGTGGCCTCGCATCTCCACAATCATTGTGTGACCACCCGAGACCAAAAGAACTACAAGAGGAAATTGCAATGTGGGATCATCTAACAAACCTGCATAGAGATGTGCTTCTAAATGGTTCACACCAATAAACGGCACATCCCACACCAACGACAATGATTTCGCAGCGGACACACCCACGAGCAAAGCACCAATCAAACCAGGTCCAGCAGTTGCTGCCACGGCATCAATGCGTCCTGGCAAAATTCCTGCATCAGAGATTGCTTGACGCACAACAGGAACGATTGCTTCTAGATGTGCACGACTTGCGACTTCGGGAACAACACCACCAAAGCGCGCATGGATATCAATCTGGCTAGAGACCACAGACGACAACACGTCATTGCCACCCATCACCACAGCAGCAGCAGTTTCATCGCAACTTGTTTCTATTGCGAGTACCACAGTTGATTCATTCACTACAAGAGAACTCATGATCGCCTCGATTCAATCAATCGAATGCGTTCCATGAACTCAGGCGTATCCACGCCATGAGCCCACATCACAATGGCATCATCGGTGTTTTCGTAGTACCGCTTGCGTACTCCGGCGGGCACAAAACCAAATCTTCTATAAAGGTTTTGCCCCACCACATTGGTGTGTCGTACTTCCAAGGTCATTGCCACACATCCACGATCATGTGCAAGAAGAACTAAGTCCAACATCATTTCTGTGGCCACTCCACGCCCTTGCCATGCGGGATCAACTGCAATATTGGTGATATGAGCATCGTCGGCAGAAAACATCAAGCCTGCGTAGCCCACCATTGTGTCTCCCACATATGCCACTAAGTAATAGCGATTGCCTGCACGCATTTGACTGAGTTCGCTCACAAAAGTGTGGTGCGTCCAGGGCCGCGGATACAACTGTTCTTCAATCTCGAGAACTTTTCTCAAGTGACGCCGGCGCATTGTTTCGGTGGTCAAAGTGTCCACTGCACGCTCACGCATAAAACTCATCGGGAGGCCTCCCGAATGTTCCAGTTAATCTCCGCATCGGGAGCACGAAGATACATAGCTGCAACATGTTCTGCCGAGATGGTTTCGTCTCTGGCCAAGAGGTGACTGGCCAAGGTGACTACCTTTTCGGCAGATGGGTACGCGCGGCTGGAATCGTTCAACTGGGTCCATGGGTTCTCTGAGAACAATTCGTGAAAGCGTTCAAAACCAGAACCCACACACTGCACGTGTTCGGCGCGGTCGGCAAGATGAATAGCAAGATCTTCAGGACTTGTCACCACAGGTTCAGTCACACGTTGTGGTTCGGCGCCTGGTCCCCGCATCCGATACAGCGCCCAGTAGATTTCGCCGCGGCGCGCATCTAGTGCTGCGGCAACTGGAACATCAGATACATCTGCGTTCATAGCCAATGCATCAAGACTGCACACAGGAACTACGGGAAGATCTAGGGCCCACGCCATGGTGTGCGCAGAAGCAATCCCCACGCGCATGCCAGTAAACAAACCAGGCCCCACATCAACAGCAATCGCGGAGAGATCGTTCATCTCAATGTCTAATTGATGCATCAGGAATTGAATCATTGGCGTGAGTGATTCCGCATGGCGACGATCACTGGCAATGGCTACTGAACCATGAATGCGACTGTGATCACCGATTGCGACACCCACATGATCTACCGCAGTTTCAATACCAAGAATCATGACACTGACCACCGACTCAATGCCTGACGCAGGCGATCCCAACGCATATCCCACTGATGGCCTTCTACGGAAAACTCAATAGTGCGTGCATCGTCGTCTTCATCATCATGATGCAATGTGAGAGTCAAGGCGTCTCCGAGTAATGAGCCAGCAACATCTCCCCACTCCACCAGAACAACTGCACCCATGTCGGCTTGCTCGCGTAAACCTAAATCTTCAATC
>JBIKSB010000232.1:0-2544 GCA_044348855.1 Ilumatobacteraceae bacterium
CATCAATACATCAACCGTACCTAGATCAATACCGCCAATTTCCGACAATGCCCGTACAGGTAGCGCATCAATGAATTCGGTGGTGATAGTTGAGGAAATCACACACGGCGATTTTCTTGACGCAGCCAATCGTGCTGCAGCAATTGCGGCGAATCGTGAGTCGGCTATTCCCACACCCACAGCATCTCCACTTGCCACACACACATCATTTAGTGCATGTGCAACATGCACATCGCCACCGAAGTATCGAGATGGTCCTTTTGCTGCCATCACTGCAATACCGGCCTCAACTACTTCCACAACAGCGCAGATTTCAGTAATGCGACGCACAATGGGTTCAAAAGAACTAAACGAATGATGTTCCCCAAAACGTCCATGATCTTTTTCCCAGTGGGGAAATACAACTGCAATGGTGCGACTCATGTGCCTATATGCCCCATGTATTGCTCATGCGAGGAAAAGGAAAGAGTGCATTGATGCTGGCCATGCACCCGACGCCCCGTAGCAACAACATCCACCTCACGACGCGATGCATGCGTGGAAAAATCCCAGTGTGTTGTATGACTTAACAACACAACAGCGGGTGAAAATACTCCTGGGTCACCCACAATGATCAACACTGACCCATGTGCTTTGAGTCGTGCTTCAATGCGGCGCGCATCATGTAGCGAACATTGCGGAGCATGCACTACCACAACATCGAGCCCGTCAACACAGCAGTCGTTGCAATGCCACACCATGTTCACGTGCCGACATCAGACCTAATGAAAACACATTGACAGTTGCCACCCATGAACCCACTTGTGTGGCACGCGCAATGAGTGTGTACAACAACGACAGCGATGCATCGCCGCGACATCCATAGATATGTCCGCGTTCAAGACCGCCCGCAGGAAATAACGCCGACAACTCTGGCCCCACTGGTAATGGCCCGTATCCCGACCCTCGATGTTGTGCGAGACGTTCGGCAAGTTCTGCACCAGTGTGCACAGCATGTTGATGCACACCCGTGAGTGCGATGCCATGAATCTCGAGAGTGTGCTGCGGGGTCACCGCCTCACCATAGCGAACACATGTTCGCTAGTTACAAGGGGCTTCCCCCTAGGACTAGCCCTGCTTGGCGGCCCAGCGCTCGCGGCCTAGGCGACTGCGCTCCCACAAGTGAGCGGGAACTCGAGGATCAAGGCCACTGGCGGCACCATCTCCTGCAGGGGCAGCTGCAGCGGGAGCAGCATCGGCGGGCATTTGTGCCAGCAACTCTTCAAGGCTTGGCGGAGTCATGCCTGGCTTCCAGTACTGATACAGATCACGCACAATGTCCTGAAGACCCGACTGTGATGCGCCAGGAGAAAGTTCAGCGGTAACGATGTTGCCATATACATGGACCCACACCACTTGGCCAGATTCCAGCAATCGACGTGCCACCACAGCTGCCGGGCGGGTGCCCTTGGCCTCGGCCACACTCGTAAAGCGCTCGTGGCCCATTCCTGTCAATGATCGGTTGGTCTCAAATCGAACCACCGCTGACCCGGTACCGACTTTTTGTTCTACTGCGACTGGCTGACCCATATATGTCACGCTAGCCAATCTCGGCTCGGCTTCGCTTACTAATCGTGCGCCCGATACCGTACCGATTAACCAAATCTGACCCGTCAGGGTCCCACACAGGGGAAATACACCATGGCCGACATCACCATTGAGCAGTTTGAACAAGAAGCCCGTGCATTTTTAGAAGCACATGCAGAAAAGCGCCCTGTGGAAAAAGCTTTTGTGTGGGGCGAAGGCTCTGACAACTTCTATCGCGAAAAAGATCGCGAACAAGAAGCGCAAAATGCCGAAGAAGCAAAACTGTGGCGTCAAAAGAAATTCGATGCAGGTTTTGGTTGGATTACCGGACCTAAGGAATACGGCGGGCGTGAATTGCCACCGTCATACGATCGCCTCTACAGCCAAATGGAATCCACCTATCGCGTCCCCGATCAAAGTGCATTCGCCATCAGTTTGGGAATGGTGACCCCCACCATCTTGGATCACGGTTCACAAGAAGCACGCGACATGTATGTGCGCAAACTGTGGCGCGGCGAAATGATTGCCTCGCAGTTGTTCTCTGAACCAGGCGCAGGCTCTGACCTTGCCTCACTGACCACCAAGGCCGTCAAGGACGGTGATGAGTGGGTGATTACAGGACAAAAAGTGTGGACCACAGGTGCGCACTATTCGGACATCGGTGAAATCATGACCCGCACAGATTGGGATCTCCCCAAGCACAAGGGTCTCACTGCATTCATCATTGATTTCAAAGACCCAAATGTTGAAGTACGCCCACTCAAGCAAATGACTGGCGGTGCCAGCTTCAATGAAATCTTCTTCAACGAAGTACGCGTCAAAGACAACATGCGTTTGGGTGATGTGAACAACGGATGGAACGTTGCACTCACCACATTGATGAACGAGCGTGCCTCCATTGGTACGAACAACTCTGGTGACAACAACTTGCTCACCCGAGTGATTGCCATGGTGAAGCATTACGGATTGGAGAACGAT
>JBIKSB010000233.1:0-2543 GCA_044348855.1 Ilumatobacteraceae bacterium
TTACTTGATGATCTTGGTGACGCGGCCTGCGCCCACCGTACGGCCACCCTCACGGATAGCAAAACGAAGACCCTCATCCATAGCGATGGGCTTACCCAACTCAACAGTCATAGCCACATTGTCACCAGGCATCACCATCTCAGTACCCGCAGGCAACTGCACAGTTCCTGTCACGTCAGTGGTACGGAAGAAAAACTGTGGACGATAGTTATTAAAGAACGGCTTATGACGGCCACCTTCTTCTTTCGTCAACACATACACCTGACCCTCAAAATTGGTGTGAGGAGTAATCGAACCAGGAGCACACAACACCTGACCACGCTCCACATCTTCTTTCTTCGTTCCACGAAGAAGCGCACCAATGTTGTCACCAGCTTGACCCTCATCGAGAAGCTTGCGGAACATTTCCACACCAGTACATGTCGTCTTTTGTGTGTCACGCAAACCAACGATTTCAATTTCATCGCCAGTGTTGACCTTGCCCTGCTCCACCTTGCCGGTCACCACAGTGCCACGACCAGTAATAGTGAACACATCCTCAATAGGCATCAAGAAAGGCTTATCCAACTCGCGCACAGGCTCAGGAACAGACTCATCACATGCAGCCATCAACTCCATGATCTTTTCCTGCCATGCAGCATCACCTTCAAGAGCTTTCAACGCAGACACACGCACCACAGGCGCATCATCACCAGGGAACTCATACTCGTTCAACAACTCACGAACTTCCATCTCAACAAGTTCAAGAAGTTCTTCATCTTCAACCATGTCAGACTTATTCAACGCAACAACGATGTAGGGAACACCCACCTGACGAGCAAGCAACACGTGCTCACGAGTCTGAGGCATCGGACCATCAGTTGCAGCAACCACCAAAATCGCACCATCAACCTGAGCAGCACCAGTAATCATGTTCTTGATGTAGTCAGCGTGACCTGGCATATCCACGTGCGCATAGTGACGCTTCTCAGTCTCATACTCAATATGAGCAATCGAAATCGTAATACCACGAGCTTTTTCCTCAGGTGCCTTATCGATCTGATCAAACGGGGTGTAATCCGCCAACCCACGATCACCCAACGTCTTGGAAATCGCAGCCGTCAACGTCGTCTTACCATGGTCAATATGACCCATAGTTCCAATATTCACGTGAGGCTTTGTGCGCTCAAACTTTGCCTTGCTCATTGCTGCTCCTTCGCAGTTGTTTCTTGATTGTGTTGTATATGTAGCGTCGATCGGGATCGAACCGATGACCTTCCGATTATGAGCCGGATGCTCTGACCAACTGAGCTACGACGCCCTGGCGTATTGGTCGCTTCAACCATTCAGATATGCCCGAATGGCAGAGCCCTCTGTGGGAATCGAACCCACGACCTTTTCCTTACCATGGAAACGCTCTGCCGACTGAGCTAAGAGGGCGTGCACACTGAAGCAAAGCCTCAATGAGCCAGACAGAAAAGGTTAGCGGTGAGAATGACCAATCAACCACTAGGTTCTCATCCTGTGGGAGAAGTTCACATTCGCCGAGCAACCGATTCTGATGCCGAAGCGATTCGGTTGATTTATAACTACGAAGTGGAACATGAGACCGCCACATTCGACCTAGTTCCTCGCACGTTGGAAGATCAATTGGCCTGGCAAAACGCCCGCCAGGGTGCATTTTGCGTATATGTAGCCGAAGTCAACGGCGAAGTTGTGGGCTTCGGAGCGTTATCTCCTTATAAAGAAAGGGCTGCCTACCGCACCTCGGTGGAGGATTCGGTCTACGTCCGACGCGACATGGGTCGCAAAGGAATTGGACGGGCGATCCTGGGGCACCTTTTGGAGTCTGCTGCCGATGGCGGATTCCACGCAGTGATGGCTCGAATTACAACCTTGTCATTTGGGTCCATCGCATTGCACGAACAGATGGGCTTCACCCTGGTCGGGGTCGAACGCGAGATCGGCCGAAAATTCAACAAATGGCTCGACGTGGCCATCATGCAGTGCCTTCTGCATGAACGCAAAATTCATTAACAGAATCAATTCAAAAAATAGATAGAATTTTAGTCTACTTATTAGACGGAATGTTTATACTGCCTGCCAATGGCACGCCTGCCGACCGTTAGGAAGAACAATCCGTCATGACATCAAACCTTCGCCCCCTCAAGACCATCGCACTGGCCACGACATTTCTGATGACTGGCGGGATTCTCCTACCGGGACCAGCCCATGCAGTCACCATTGACGTCAACTCCACACCGATTGTTTTCCCCAACGGAGTAAACGACCCAAAAATCGGGGAATTAGCTCCTGTCGGATTTTCTCATCGGTACAACAATGTGATCACCGTAGGAGGTGTCTCTGTAGATGCAATTGTCACTGTGATAAGTGCTACCGGCATCGACAGTGACGACGACCATGCAAGTGGTGCGAATAACTTGCTCGATGAACTTGATGATGATGGATCTCCCGGAGACGCAATTCGCGCACGACTTGATGTTTTTGGTCTAGACAATCTAAGTGGTGACACGAACTTTCAAGGTGAGGCAGTTTTACGAGTC
>JBIKSB010000234.1:0-2537 GCA_044348855.1 Ilumatobacteraceae bacterium
CACAGCAGCCACTGACGGATCAGTTGTGTCGGAATTGTCACCATCGGGCAACACCTCTCTAGAGGGTTTACTCTTTCCCGATACATATCAGATTTCTGGAGATGGCACCGAGGCTGGTGTAGTGAAGACTTTGGTAGAGATGATGCAACGTGTCGCTCGACAAACTGATCTTGTAGCTGGTGCAAAAGCTCGAGGTCTGAGCCCTTATGAATTACTCATCGTCGCATCAATGGTGGAGCGCGAAGCAAAAGTTGCCGAAGACAGACCCAAAATTGCTCAGGTGATCTACAACCGTCTTGCATTAGGCATGAATCTTGAAATTGATGCGGCCGTGAAATACGGTCAGGATCCCGCCATGTCGTGGTTAGAGATGAAGGCAGCAGACACGCCCTACAACGTGTATCTAAAGAAGGGTTTGCCGCCCACTCCCATTGCAAACCCTGGACGAGCGTCGATTCAAGCCTCACTTGCACCATCGGGTGCACCACCACGTGATGACGAAGCATGTGTTGGGCTGGCTCCGAGAGTGAAGTGCGAGTATCTGTATTACGTACTGGCGGACAAAACAGGTCGACATGTGTTTGCAACAACGTACGAACAGCATCTTGCCAACATTGAGAAATCACGTGCTGCCGGAGTTCTTCCGTGAGCCCAACACCGTTGGTGGCGGCAGTAATCGGCTCACCTGTATCGCATTCTCTATCTCCGGCGATGTACCGCGCCGCACTGCAGATGCATGGGGTAGAAGGTGGGTATGAAGCCGTGGAATGTGCTGGAGATGACGTTGCGTCTCTAGTTGCCAATCTGCAAAGTCAAGGAGTGCGTGGTTTATCTGTCACCATGCCCTTGAAAGAAAAAATTATTGAAGCGCTCAACTCCGTAGATGAAGTTGCACAGCTTTTGCACGCCGTGAACTGTGTGGTGCTTACCTCAACACACACAGTCGGATACAACACCGATGGTGATGGTTGTTGCGATGCGCTGAAAGAACAAGGTGGCGCTCAACTCACGGGGGCAACTGCAGTGGTGTTGGGCGCTGGAGGTACTGGTCGCTCGGTGGCATTGGCTTTGGGGCGTCGTGGGGCCCATGTAGTGGTGGTGAACAGAAGTGTCTCTCACGCCGAGCAGTTAGTGCAGCGATTAGAGGCCGCAGTGAACAAAGAAGGGGGTTCACTGCGAGTAGGCACAATTGATGATGTGTGGTTGGCCGATGTTGTGGTGAATACAACTTCGGTCGGAATGAACTCCACGGACACTGTTGTGCCGCGTGAGTTTTTTCATCAGCATCAGACGGTTCTTGATGCGGTGTACCAGCCTCTTGAGACAACATTTTTGGCTGATGCGAGGGCTGCGGGCGCCACTGTGGTGGACGGATTATGGATGTTGGTCCAACAAGCTCGCCGCCAATGTGTCCTGCAATTTGGCTGGAAACCCTCTGCCGAGGTCATGAGAGACGCCGCGGAACGAGAACTACGGGCACGCCGCCAGTAGTGTCAATATGGTGTTGAGATACCTAACAGCTGGTGAGTCCCACGGGAAAGCATTGACCGTCATCGTCGAGGGCTTGCCTGCAGGTATGCCGTTATTGGCTGAACACATTGAGAACGACTTGGCCCGTCGTCGTCTTGGTTATGGTCGTGGTCCGCGCCAGCGCTTTGAGAAAGACGTCATTACCTTGGTGGGAGGAGTGCGCCACGGACGCACTTTGGGTTCACCTATCGCCATTGAGATTCAGAACTCGGAATGGTTTCGTAGTGATAAGTGGCATCAAGAAATGTCTCCGGAACCAGGTGCTACTCAAACTCCACTTACGCAGCCTCGCCCTGGTCATGCAGATCTCGTGGGAATGCAGAAGTACGGCTTCTCTGATGCCCGCGATGTACTGGAACGAGCAAGTGCCCGCGAGACCGCAGCGCGTGTGGCCGCTGGAGCTATTGCAAAACAATTGCTCTCTCATCTTGGTGTCGAGATTTTGAGTCATGTCATTCAGTTGGGAGATGTGCGTGCACACAACACCACTCTGCCTACTTTGAAAGATCTTGATGCCATCGATACTTCTGAGGTGCGCTGTTTTGATTCTCGCGCTGAGGCATCAATGATTGCTGCCATCAAGCAAGCAGCCAAAGAAGGAGATTCTTTAGGCGGAATTGTGGAGTCGATTGCTCATGGTGTGCCCATCGGATTAGGAAGCCATGTCCATTGGGATCGAAAGATCGACGCCTTACTTGCTCAAGCCGTGATGAGTATTCAGGCTGTGAAGGGTGTGGAAATTGGTGATGGTTTTGAAGTCGCTGGGATGCGAGGAAGCCAGGCACACGATCCCATCTCTTGGGATGCAGTACATCATCGTTATGTGCGAGAAGGGCACCGCTCGGGTGGCACCGAAGGCGGTATCACTACTGGCGAACCATTGATTGTGCGTGCAGCAATGAAGCCACTTGCAACACTCAACAAGCCCACATTGAAAACTGTTGATGTGGTGACTAAAGAAGAAACAGTCAGCTTTAAAGAACGCACCGATGTCACCGCAGTACCTG
>JBIKSB010000236.1:0-2532 GCA_044348855.1 Ilumatobacteraceae bacterium
AGACAATTTGGGGAGCAACGGCAAGAATTTTGCGTCAACTCATAGATGTGGCTCTTGCGCCCGCACTCTAGGGTCCTGCATACGCGCGCACACTTTTATAAAAGGTCTTTGCCCATGCGCGACACAGCTTCTGTGCGGTCTTAGGACGCCGATTGCAGTCATGCATCATGTCGTGGTGAAAAACTCTGTCAATACGATGCCGCAATGTTGGCGTCCACCATTTTCCATTTTCTAAAGCCTTAAAGTTCCGATAGCCAAAATCATGTCGATGGCATGCATCTGTGAAGTCGAAGGTGCGTCCAGTACTTCCTATAACGGGTACAGAGCATCCGTCTGTACTCCAATCAAGACGCATGTCTCGATGAGACGAATGGGCAAGTGAGACAAATGATGCCAATGAAGTGCGAAACATCACCGAATGAACGGCTGCAACGGGTGGGGGATGAGACGCCGAAATGACCGCGGCGACGACGAGAGTGCTGACAAAAGCCATGACATCCTCCTTGAGCACATCGGTGTGTGCCTCGAGGAAGATGTAGGGGAAAGCCTTAGTGAGTGCCGCGCAGGCACTTGAGAAGCAATGACATCTCTACTGCACCTACTGCTGCCTCGTCACCTTTGTTGTCTGTGCCTGGGCCACTTCTATCGATTGCTTGCTGTTCTGTGTTGACGGTGAGGACCCCAAACATCACAGGAACCCCAGTGGACAACTGCACGTCTTGAATACCGCGCGCTGCTTCTCCACATACATAATCAAAATGTGGTGTGTCGCCCCGGATAACTGTGCCAAGACACAACACCGCGTCAACCTTTCCAGTTTCTGCAATAGCTTGCGCAGCCAGTGGTAACTCGAACGCACCGGGCACCCAGGCCTCCAATACGTCACTATAAAGCGTGCACTGATAATGGCAATACGTAATCCGGTGCCATCCAGTTCTACAAGATTGCTTTGTGATCCTGCGCGTGTCATTGGTCTACTCCATTTTTGTTATCGAGGTTCATTAAGTGTCCCATGCGTTCGGCTTTTGTGCGTAGGTACGATTCGTTTTCTGCGGTTGGCACAGTATGTAGTGGAACGCGTTCCACGACGGTGAGACCATAGCCGCCGAGTCCGCCGTACTTTGCGGGGTTGTTGGTCATGAGGCGAATCTGTTGCACACCTAAGTCCGCCAGGATTTGTGCACCAATGCCGTACTCACGACTATCGATAGGAAGACCCAGTTCGACATTTGCATCGACGGTATCCATGCCTTGATCTTGCAAGGAATAAGCGCGGATCTTGTGCCCGATGCCAATGCCGCGGCCCTCGTGTCCGCGCAGATACACAATGACACCTGAGCCCTCAGAGTCCACGATGCTCATTGCTGCTGCAAGTTGAGGTCCGCAATCACAACGTCGTGAACCAAAGACATCACCTGTGAGGCATTCACTATGCACGCGCACTAACACCGGAGTGGAACTAGATACTTCGCCTTTGACAAAGGCGAGATGTTCTACACCGTCGATTGTGCTGCGGTAGGCAACGCAATTGAAGGAACCAAACTCAGTGGGTACTGATGCCTCGCCCATGCGTTCTACGAGACGCTCGTGGTGACGGCGATATTCAATCAGTTGGGCAATTGAGGACAGCAGTAATCCGTGTTCATTGCAGAACTTGCGCAGATCATTGAGTCGCATCATCGTGCCATCATCGTTCTGAATCTCACAGATAATGCCTGCAGGTTGACACCCCGCTAGTCGTGCAAGATCCACGGCTGCTTCTGTGTGGCCTGCGCGCTTGAGGACTCCACCTTGTCGTGCACGCAGTGGGAAGATGTGTCCGGGGCGAGCAAAGGCCTTGTAGGTAAGTGTGGGATCCGCGAGTGCGCGCAATGTGGCTGCACGATCTGCTGCACTAATTCCTGTGGATGTGCCTTCAATGAGGTCCACCGTGTCGGTAAATGCGGTGCGTTGGCTTTCTGTGTTTTGTTCCACCATGAGTGGTAAACGCAAGTCATCACAGCGTTCATCTGTCAACGGGCAGCACACCACGCCAGTGGAGTAGCGCACAATAAATGCCAATTTCTCTGGTGTGGCAAATTCGGCGGCCATGATGAAGTCGCCTTCATTTTCGCGATCTTCATCATCAACGATGACCACAATTTCGCCTCGTGCCATTGCTGCAATGACGTCTTCAATGGGATCCAGTATTGAGTCACTCATAGTGCATCTACTTTCGTTTTGTGTGGTTCCATCACTACTTCAATGTCATTGTCATATGAGGTGACAGAGACAATGGAACAGTGGTGAAGATCTGTGGTGGTGCCCGTAAAGACACCTAAGGCATCAGCATCGCCCGAGACAATTGGGGCGATGTGAAATACGTAGCGGTCAATCAAATTGCGATCATGAAAAGCACTTGCAATGGTGGGTCCGCCTTCAACAAGAAGTTGCAGTACTCCCTGTTCGCCAAGTGTGTCGAGTAACTCTTCTAGGTCGCCGTTCCACGTAGTACATGGCTGCACACGAGCATCGTGGGGTACTGGCTGTGTG
>JBIKSB010000237.1:0-2531 GCA_044348855.1 Ilumatobacteraceae bacterium
CGTCTGTTGCGCCGTGGAGACATTGTGCGTCCATCCATTATCGAGGAGGCGCGCCAGGCACTGGTGATGCACCGCAACACACGTGCACGACCAGGTCTTGACGACAAAGTGCTGACGGAATGGAATGCCATGATGTTGTCAAGCCTGTGTGAAGCAGCTTCGGCATTTGGTAATGAAGAATGGACACGAGCTGCAGTGAAATCTGCTCACTTTCTTGTCGACAATCTTCGTCAACCCAACGGAAAATGGTTGCGGAGTTGGCAAGCCGATGCAATTCCGCAAGCACGCCATAATGCACTCGCACATGATCTTGCCCATGTTGTAGATGCAATGACACGCATGTACGAACTCACTGGCGAACATCTATGGCTCAATGTTGCTACAGACACAGCTCACCAACTACTTAAACAACACTGGGACTCCGAACATGGCGGACTCTTCACGGTGCCTCGAGATGGCGAACAACTCATCGTGCGACAAAAAGATCTCATGGACAATGCCACCGCATCTGCAAACTCCACCGCAGCGATGGCTTTGCTTCGTTTAGGCGCCCTGTGTGATGAGCCAATTTTTCACACCAGAGCGCACGACATTCTGCTTCTCCTCGCGCGAGTAGTCCCCTCTGCCCCATCTGCATTTGGTAACGCCTTAGCAGTGTTCCTCTTGGAAGAATCCGGAATTTCAGAGGTAGTCATTCCTGGCAACAATGCAACACTGCGCGCGGTGTATTACGAACAATGGCGACCACACGCTGTACTTGCGTGGGGTACCCCCACAGAATCATCACTCTGGCTAGATCGACAAGAAGGCATGGCCTATGTATGCCGACAACGTACATGCCAACTCCCCACCTCGGAACCAGATGTGTTCCGACAAGTTTTGACTACCACTTAAGGCGGTGAATGATCTCGTCTGGGGTACGACGGGGTCGCTGTGCGCTACGCCCTGGTCGAGGAACAGAATCTTCGGGATAGCCCGCGGCAATCACTCCAAGAATCTGCACCGAGTCTGGAATTGAAAAAGCATCTCGTAACTCTTGCTCCCGAGCGTGAGCAAAAAACAGAGAACCCACACCGTGGTCATGAAGCGCATGCAACAAGGTCATGGTGGAAAATGATGCGTCAATTGTCCAATACGGCGCAGGCCAGGCCTCTAGTGAGTCACCAAGGCCTGTGTGTTGCTTATCGGACTCTGAATATCGAGTCAGATACGCCTGCGTGTCTGCAAGCGA
This sequence comes from Ilumatobacteraceae bacterium, assembly GCA_044348855.1. Classification (GTDB taxonomy): domain Bacteria; phylum Actinomycetota; class Acidimicrobiia; order Acidimicrobiales; family Ilumatobacteraceae; genus UBA2093. The sequence goes on from JBIKSB010000237.1 coordinate 1,232, forward strand.
CAACATGATGACCGGTGCATTCAATAGCGAAGGAAATGCAAAGCGCAGGCGATCAGGTTCTGGAAGAGCAATGTCCCAGTACTGCATCACCTCGTCATCGGTAAACATCAACAGATGCCAGCCCTGTGATTTCCCTGCACTAGGTGCACGCGATGCCAGATCAATACATTGAGCAACCGTTGTTTCAGGTACGGGAGTTCGTGCAAATGCGCGAGTCATTCGCCGAGCACGAACGACTTCTTCGAACTCCACTGTCTTATGAGTGTTTGCCGAGTTTGACGAGGCTTTCAGCCATCGTCCACCCGTGCACAATCAAGACTCCACCTTTTTTGGCATTGACAGTCTTAAACAACGACACGATGTCTGGAGAAATCTTTTCAGGTTTTGAGGATTCAAAATCTAGAAATCCACTTTGGCCACCCGTGGCAACAACAAAGGTTTGTTCGTCATAGGTGGAATCAACACCAAATCGTCGCGCCAATCTTTTTCCCCATGCGCGCTCCTCACCCACTGCTCGATGACCTGAACGAGGAATCATCTCAGTGAGGGCTTTGAGTGCCTCCACGCCATCGGGTGAAGCGAATCTGCTTCCCACCACGACGTCTTCATCGGGAAATGCCATCAGTGCACGGTGATACGCCTCACCCATGAGACCTTTCAAGATGGAATCTCTTTTGGTGGTGCGCTTGATGGTCATCAGTCCGATCAAGACACAAGGCGTACCGCCAATTCGCTCCAACGTCGAAAAAGTAACTCCGTGCAACTTTCCATCAAGGCGTGCCAATGTGCAGAGCACCCAATCTTGGGCAGCCTTTTGAAACTGTTCCAGCCCAAAAGCGCCTTCGATACCCAGCATCTCTTCGATCTGAATCTCAGTGAGAGCACTGCAGTCCTGTGTGGTGACTTCCAATGACATCGACGTGGGCAACTCCTAGACAAGCGGCGACATGGTCGCCTACAACATCATCTATTCTGCCAGTTTTTAGTGAATATCGCCTAACCGAGCAAAAACTAGATGATTTTCACTGCATTTGAGCCAAAAGTAAGGCGCAAAGGTGCAACAGCTTTTTCAAACTCAACAAGTGCTTTCGGCCCTAGATCGAACATCTTGCCACCTGCCAACTGCACCTTGCAGGGTGACTGGCCAGGAAAATCAGCGATGATTTCCTTTAGTGCGTCAAGTTTTTCCGCAGTAAACCCGGCGGGCAATGAAATAAGAATCTCAGGAATTTTTTCATGCAAGTTTTGAGGAACGACAATTCGTTGGGCGGAAAAACTTGCCGGTGCATCATCTCGTTTG
>JBIKSB010000238.1:0-2520 GCA_044348855.1 Ilumatobacteraceae bacterium
GTTGCCATGGGTCTCGACCCTGCGCGTCTTCCCTCGGGCCAGTACCTCACCGATCGTTTCCCTGTGCTGCATGTGGGTGATGTGCCCGTGTATGAACCAGGCGAGTGGAACCTCACCATTGGCGGATTGGTTGACAACCCCTACACGCTCACGTTTGAAGAGCTCACTGCGTTGCCATCCACCACGCTCACCACAGATATTCACTGCGTGACAAAGTGGTCGAAGTTCGACACCGTGTGGCGTGGTGTGCGCGTGAAAGACTTGTTAGACAAAGCTGGCATTCAGCCCGATGCAACACACGTGATGGGTCACGCAGAGTTTGGCTACACTGCCAACTTGCCACTCACCGACGCAACTCTTGATGAATCACTGGTGGTGTGGGAATACGAAGGCGAACCGCTGGAACCAATCCATGGTGGCCCAGTGCGCTTGTTGATTCCGAACTTGTATTTCTGGAAATCACCAAAGTGGTTACGCGGCATCGAGTTGATGAATGCCGACAAGCCAGGCTTTTGGGAACGCAACGGTTACCACATGTATGGCGACCCGTTCCTTGAACAGCGCCACTGGGGCGATTAATCACACTCGCAGAGTCAGTTGCATAATGAGTCCTATGCGTCTTTGCTGCTGATAGTTACTCTTTGAGCAATCACCGAAAGGTGGAATCAAAGGGGGCCAACATGGCACAAATTTCGGATTCACGAATTGAGACCGCGCAACGCGCTTCAAAGAGGGCTAATCGTCTTGGTCAATTCACCTACAACATTGCGCGTGTAGTTTTCTGGTTACTGACAATTGGTGTTGTCATTGGCCTTTATGGCGTTTATAACGAGAATGACTACTTCGTCACAAGTAGCTCGGGTGCCGTTAATTCATACACCGATTGGGACAACGTCTGGGTCGGTTGGGGCATCTTGATTGGAATCTGGATGATCTATAGCTTCTGTCTTGCAATGGTTGCACTTGTCGGTGCAGTCGCACAGACCAAGGCTGAGTCGCTCGAAATTCAAATTACGCAGGCTCAGCCTTAAAGAATCTTGCGGAAGATCTTTGCCTTGCGGTCGGTGTACGGCGGGTAGGGAAGCGAAGGGTCCAACTTGGTACCGCGTGCAAGCACTGGCTTCATGTGTTGGAACAAACGCACACTGCTGATGCCGTGATACGCGCCCATGCCGCTCTCGCCAATACCGCCGAATGGAAGGTTCGGATTGGTGAGATGCAACAGCGTGCCATTCACTGTCACACCGCCGGCCGTGGTGTGATCCAACACGTCATTCACCACACGCTTATTCTCCGCAAACACATACAACGCCAATGGGTGTGGGTTCGCGTTGATGTGATCAATCGCTGTCTGCACCGATGAAATCGAAATGATCGGCAGAAGTGGCCCGAAGATTTCTTCATGCATCAACTGTGAACTCATGTCCACGTTGTCCAACACTGTTGGTGCGATGTAACGATCATCGGCAACTGCTTCGCCGCCAATTATTGGTGTGCCGCCAGCCATCAATCCACGCAGGCGATCGAAGTGACGGTTGGTCACAATGCGGCCGTAGCTGTCACTGAGGCGAGGGTCATCACCATAAAACGAAGTAACTGCTTTCTGCAGTTCGTCCACAAACTCAGCACGTACTTTCTCATGCACCATCACATAGTCGGGTGCGATACATGTCTGGCCAGCATTTAACCACTTGCCCCATGCAATGCGTCGTGCACTCACGCGCAAGTTTGCAGATTCATCAACAATCACGGGGCTCTTTCCGCCCAATTCCAATGTCACTGGCGTGAGGTGCTTCACAGCTGCTGCCATCACAATGCGACCCACTGTGCCGTTGCCGGTGTAGAAGATGTGATTCCAATGCTGTGCAAGAAGTTCTGTTGTTTCTTCAACGCCACCTTCCACAATGCCCACGGCTGACGAATCGAAATACTGCGGCACTAAACGTGCCAGCAATGCCGATGTTGCACCAGATACTTCGGAGGGCTTCATCATCACTGCGTTACCAGCAGCAATCGCACCAGCAGCAGGCACTAACAACAACTGCACGGGGTAGTTCCACGGTGCAATTACCAAGACCACACCAAGAGGCTCAGGAATACGGCGAGACTTTGCAGGCTGCGTCACGATGGGGGAGGACACGCGCTCTGGCTTGTTCCACTTCTTCAAGTTCTTGATCATCGACTCGACTTCGCCAATGACGAATGCAATGTCGGTGATGAAACCTTCCACTGTTGGCTTGCCGAGGTCGATGCGCAATGCATCAGAGAACGCAGCTTCGTTCTCGTCCAGCATCTTGATCATCTGTTCCAACTGATGACGGCGCCAATCCAACGGGCGAGTTGTGCCTGCGTTGTAGGAAGCGCGCAACGATGCGGCCATGCCGGCGATGTTGGCGATGTCGGTGTGTGGCTCAGCTACTGCGGTCACGGTGGTTCTCCTTATATATGAAGTTCAAACACTGGTCACGCAGAGCGTGTCACCAGTGGCGATAGTGCCCATGGTTTCGGGGTCGGTCTCGC
>JBIKSB010000239.1:0-2519 GCA_044348855.1 Ilumatobacteraceae bacterium
ACACGTGTTGTCGGACATCGCAATTCTCGGCATTGCTCAAAAAGCTCCCCGGTCCACAGAAGATCTCGCCAAGAGCCGGGGTGTAGACCAGCGCCATCTCCATGGCACACACGGGGCCGCACTCCTTGAAGCAGTGCGAAAAGGTATCTCGGCCGCCCAACAAGGGGAGTTGGCATTCCCTGCAACCGAAAATGACGATGTCGATAAGTCCATGAAGGCAGCTGTGACGTTGGTCTCGGCGTGGATCTCGGAATTGGCCCGGCAAACGTCGCTTGATAGTGGCCTGCTAGCCACACGACGAGACATCGTGGAATTGTTACTTGAATTACCTCATGCACGATTATCCGAGGGCTGGCGAGCAGAAATCGTGGGACGAGACATCGAGGATCTCATCAGTGGTAGGAAGGGTCTGACCTTCAAAAAGAGCGATCATGAGCGGGGTTTACGGCTTGTGGATATCCCTCATGTGGGGTAATGACAGCATTTCATTGACTCTGCGAGTACACTGAGAAAGATTGTCCATACGGCATTAGTGCCAGATTATGTTCGGAGACCGACCGTGAAAAAGGGTCGACATCGCCGGTTCGAAGAAGCGCGCAAATTGAAGCAAGCAGGTCCCTCTGCGGCAGATTTGGGCTTTGGTGAATCTCAACGGGGTCATACAGAAGAAGAAGACGAATACGCAGCGATTGCTGAGCGCTATGGCGTCACTTTCGATGATGACGACGACGACTTGGACGAAGATCCCTCTTAACCCGTCCTTTCGGACAGAAAAATTACCCCCTCATGCCTGCCTTACTGCGTAATGTCGCCATGGTCGCCCACGTTGACCACGGCAAGACCACCCTTGTAGATACTCTCCTTCGATCCACTGGCGCCTTTGCTGCACACCAGCAAGTGGTTGATCGCGTTATGGACTCAGACGCCCAGGAACGCGAACGTGGAATCACCATTCTCGCTAAAGCCGCACGTATCTCTTACAAGGACACTCTCATCAACTTGGTGGATACACCTGGTCACGCAGACTTCGGTGGCGAAGTAGAGCGTGCACTTGCACTTGTGGATGGAATCGTTCTTCTCGTAGACGCTGCTGAGGGTCCATTGCCGCAAACTCGTTACGTGTTGTCTAAAGCCCTAAGTCGGGGTTTGCCCACGATCCTGGTCATCAACAAGGTGGACCGTGGAGATGCACGCCCCGAAGAAGTACTCGAAGAAGTCGAACAACTTTTCTTGGACCTCGCGATGTCTGATGATCAACTCGCATTTCCAGTGATTTCAGCTGTAGCGCGCGAAGGTCGTGCAATGCGAGGAATTGGTATGCCCGCAGCCGATGCAGATTTGTCGTGCCTCTTGGACACCATTCTGGAAACTGTGCCCGCACCACAAGTGGATGCAAGCGCGCCTCTGACAGCGTTGGTCACCAACCTAGATGCATCCGATTACTTGGGTCGTCTGGCAATTGGCCGAGTACACAGCGGCACAATGCGCAAAGGTGACACCGTTGCCTTGTTCGGAAAAGACACCGCGGGTAATCCACTGAAGCGTCGCATTGCTCAATTGAGCGTGTTTGACGGTATTGGTCGCACAGAGGTTGAATCCATCGAAGCCGGTGACTTATTCGTGCTTGCTGGCATTGCAGAAGTTGAAGTGGGCGACACCGTTGCCGCGCTCGATGTAACAGTTCCGCTTCCTCGTCTTGAAGTGGATGAGCCTGTCATTCGCATGAGTTTTGGGGTGAATACATCTCCATACGCTGGACGCGAAGGAAAATTTGTCACTAGCCGACACTTGAAAGAGCGTTTGCAAAAAGAAATCTTGGGAAATGTCTCCATCAAGATTTCCGACACTGAATCTCCCGATGTCACCAGCGTTGCTGGCCGCGGAGAGTTGCAGTTGGCAGTACTCATCGAAAACATGCGTCGAGAAGGATTTGAACTGCAGGTAAGCCGCCCAGAAGTAATCACCAAGGACATCAATGGCAAAAAGCATGAGCCACTCGAGACCGGCACATGTGACGTACCCGATGAACACGTGGGCACAGTGACCCAGGCCCTAGCTCCACGTAAGGGTCGCGTGACCGACTTGCGTCCTGGAGATCCAGGGCGCACCATCGTGTCTTTTGAAGCACCTTCACGCGGTCTTATTGGATTCCGCTCGATGTTGATGACCCAAACTCGAGGAACAGCGCTTCTTAATCAATCTCACGCTGGTTGGACACCTTGGGCAGGAGAATTGCCTCATCGTTTGGGTGGCGCAATGATTGCCGACCGAATCGGCGGGACCACCGCATATGCGTTGGACAACCTTCAGTTGCGAGGGACCTTGTTCGTGCATCCTGGCGTAGAGGTCTACGAAGGAATGATTATTGGCGAAGGGGCTCGAGGCGAAGAGATGGTCGTGAATGCAGTTCGTGCAAAAGAAAAGACCAACATTCGTACGCACAGCCATGATGACGGAATCAAGTTGGCTGCTCCTGTGCAACACACACTTGAATCTGCGATCGAATGGATTGGAGACGA
>JBIKSB010000240.1:0-2508 GCA_044348855.1 Ilumatobacteraceae bacterium
GCGCTCATCTCGTCACGTTGACAGAAGAATTTGTTCAATCACTTGAGGCGGGGGACGTACTCATCGCAAGTCCAGAGGCTGGAGTGATACGCCGTATACCCAGAGACATATCTGAAATGGTCAAGGAATCAGTGTCGCGTTCCATCGTTGCATTTGGTCAATTGTCCAGCTGCACCCCAGACCAGTTCACCAACTTCTTTAATCACGCAGCTCAATTAATGTCAGATGATCGCGTCTTTGAACATATTCAGAACGCAAATTCCATTGACCTAAAAGATGCACAGGCACGCGGTCGCTCAACTACACGTCTAGAACTGTCATCCAAGATGCGCAGCGACATGATTGCCGCATTTGTCATGTGGCGCGATGTTGACTTGTCACCTTTCACCTTGGATTCAATTGTCAACCATTCTGGTTGGAGGGTAGAGCAGTGGCGTGCACCATTGGGCGTTATTGGTTTCGTCTTTGAAGGTCGACCCAATGTGTTTGCCGATGCAACTGGAGTGTTGCGTAGTGGAAACTCCGTGGTGTTTCGCATCGGCAGCGATGCACTCGGCACTGCTGTCGCAATCATGCAACACGTCATTGCTCCTGCACTTCAACACGCGGGTCTGCCAAAGGATGCGGTAATTCTTCTTTCCTCAAAGGAACATTCAGCTGGTTGGGCTCTTTTTTCAGATGCACGACTTTCTTTGGCAGTGGCGCGAGGGTCAGGTGATGCGGTGAAAGAACTTGGCTCAATGGCCCGGCAATCGGGCGTGCCCGTAAGTCTTCATGGGACCGGAGGTGCGTGGATGATCGCGGGCAAACATGCAGACTCCACGCGGCTTTCGTCAGTTGTTGAACATTCTTTGGACCGCAAGGTGTGCAATACCCTGAATGTCATCTGTGTTCTGCGATCGCGTGCTGCAGAAGATGTGCCAAACATTTTTAATGCCGCGCAAAAGGCAGCCGCTCGACGAAATACATCCGCCAGAGTCCACTGCATTGGCGGTGCCGAGAAGTACCTCAATACAACACTCTCAATTGACGTAGTTCGATCACAGGGCGTGTTCACAGAGACGCAGGTAACCGTGGCGACAGAAGAATCGTTATCTCATGAATGGGAATGGGAAGTATCTCCTGAATTTTCCATCGTGTGTGTCGATTCGATCGATGAGGCAATCCTTCTTTTCAATGCGCACAGCGCACAGTTCGTGGTATCTGGAATTTCAGAATCAGTTGATGAATTGGATGAAGTCTGGCGACGATGTAATGCACCGTTTGTGGGCAATGGATTCACTAGATGGGTTGATGGGCAATTTGCCCTTAATCGACCCGAACTGGGACTCTCCAATTGGGAATTTGGGCGACTTTTTGGTCGAGGTGGTGTGCTGTCGGGAGACTCAGCATTTACTGTGAGGCTTCGAGTAACACAAGATGACGTGAATGTGTCTCGCTAGCGAGACAGTTCGATGTTGTCAATGAGGCGCACATCTCCAAACCACACGGCTACACACATCACAGTTGATGGTGTCACCTCGTCGACCTCATGCAGTGTGATGGAATCGCACACAGTGACATATTCGATGGTTGCCTGTGTGTTTGATGAGAAGGCAGAAGAAAACTCTTTATAAAGATCGTCTGTTGCGCGAACTCCGTGACGCGACATTTCCTTACATCTCTGTAACGCTTCGTAAATGATGTGCGCTTCGGCTCGTTGTTGCGGATTAAGACGCTGATTTCGGCTTGACATTGCAAGACCGTCGTCTTCTCGAACTGTATCTACACCCACAACTTCAATGGGAAAATTTAGTTCCCTCACCATTTGTTGGATGACGGCCAACTGTTGAAAATCCTTTTTTCCAAAGTAGGCCCTGTGTGGCTGTACTGCATTAAAAAGCTTTGCGACAACAGTAGTCACCCCTCGAAAATGACCCGGACGGTTTTTGCCTTCCATGTGTTCTGCCGTGGTGCCGGGCTCTATGTAACTTCCAAAACCTTCGGGATACATGGTGTCAGCGGATGGCATGTAGACCATGTCCACTCCGTGGTGCTCAGCCAATGCAAGATCTCGGGCATGGGTGATGGGATAGTTGTCGTAGTCGCTGCGTACATTGAACTGTGTGGGATTCACAAAGATTGATAGAGCTGTCGTGTCATTGTGCGTACAAAACCACGTGCAAAAGTCGGAGGGAGCGTACGAACCCATTCGTGTACTTCTGCAGGTGTGGTGAGTATCAGCATGATTACCGGAAGCTGTGATCCTCATCGGGCCACGTGCGTGTGTGAACGTCCTTGACGTATGCACTCAAGGCATCCACGACTTGATTGCGCACATTGCCGTAGGCCTTTGAGAACGTGAATTGTTTTTCGCTCAAGCCAAGAACATCATGCAGAACAAGCACTTGACCGTCACAGTGGGGTCCTGCACCAATACCAATTGTGGGTATGGAGAGTTGTTGTGTAATCGTCTCGGCAACATCAATTGGGATACCCTCAAGAACTAAAGCGCAGGCGCCAGCTGCT
>JBIKSB010000025.1:0-9495 GCA_044348855.1 Ilumatobacteraceae bacterium
GCTCGTCAGAGCCCAACACCACATCTGCACTTGTGCAACTAGAGCCCCACATGTCTTTTTCAACTTCTCAAGAGTCAATAGAGCTTCTCGACAACCTTCTCCCTTCCGGAGCACAACAGCGACGTCGCGCCTATGAGCGTGTTGTGCGAATGGTGTTAATGGCCACGTCATTTACCACCGTCATCGTGTTATTTGCTGTCGCGGGATCACTTATCCCACCCACGATTGATTTCTTTCAAGAGGTTTCATTTGGTGAGTTCTTTGGAACCACCGAGTGGTATCCCTTATTCGAGCCACCTGCGTATGGCATCTGGGCTCTGTTGTCCGCAACGTTTCTTGTGATGTCCATTGCAATCTTTGTTGCTGTTCCTGGCGGCTTGGCAGCAGCATTCTTTCTCAACCAGTACGCATCAGATCGCGTGCGTCGGTATCTCAAACCCACACTTGAAATTCTTGCGGGAATGCCCACTGTGGTGTTTGGTTTCTTTGCGGTCAACTTCGTGTCACCAAATCTTGTGCAGAGATTCTGGCCATTCGGTGAAGTGAATTTCTATAACGCTCTCAGTGCCGGCCTTGTTGTGGGAATCATGATTTTGCCCATGATGACCACCCTTGCCGAAGATGCAATGAATGCCATTCCTAAAGCACTTATTGAAGGTGCGTATGCGCTGGGGCCCACGAAGCGTGAAGTGTGCACGGGCGTTATCTTTCCCTCTGCGTTGTCGGGAATCATTGCCAGCATCGTGATTTCTTTGTCGCGAGCAATTGGTGAGACAACAATTGTGTTGCTTGCAGCTGGTGCATCTGCGAAGTTCACATTGAACCCTGGCGAATCTGTACAAACCCTTGCTTCTTTCATTGGATTTGCCGGAATTGGTGATCAGGAGACAGATTCCACTGGGTATCGCACAATCTTTGCTGTCGGAACTTTTCTTTTCATCATTACTTTCGTATTGAACATCATCAGTATTCGAGTAGTGCGTCGTTTTCGTGAGGTTTACGAATGAGTATCATCTTGGATCCAAGTGTTTCCTTAACTTCTACAGTTGACGGAAAGCGTCGTCGCAAAGACGTGTTGTTTCTTGCGTTACTGTGGTTTGGAATTCTGCTTGCAGTAGTCACTCTGGTAGTACTTCTCATCGACACATTCCTCACAGGGCGTAGTCGACTGAACTGGGAGTTTCTCTCCGGGCATACATCACCTTTTGCTGAAGATGCAGGCGTGCAGTCGGCGATCTTTGGTTCTTTGTGGGTTGTGCTCCCTGCAGGAGTCACTTCCTTGTTGATCTCGATTGGCACCGCTGCCTATTTGGAGGAGTTCACCAAGCCAGAGTCAAAGGTGCAGGCATTCATTAACTTGACGATTCAAACTCTTGCGGGTGTTCCCAGCATTGTGTTTGGAATTCTTGGTCTTGCCTTCGTAGCGCGAGGACCACTGGGATGGGGTTTCACAGTGGGTACCGCATCTGTGGTGCTCACCATGATGATTTTGCCGGTGATGATTGTGGCCTCACGCGAGGCGATCAGAGCCGTACCGAGTAGCTATAGAGAAGGTGCGTTTGCCCTTGGTTGTACTCGCTGGCAATGCGTGCGCCAGCAAGTACTACCGGCGGCTGTGCCTGGCATTGCCACCGGAAGCATTTTGGGAGTCTCGCGCGCCTTGGGCGAATCAGCACCTCTGATCATGTTGGGTGCGTTGGCTTATGTGAGCAGTAATCCCACAGGCTTCGGTGATTACTACACCGTGTTGCCCTTATCCATTTACAAGTACGCAACTGAAGCAGACTCTGAGTTTCAGTATGCAGCAGCAGGAGCAATTCTGGTGTTGCTTGCAATGCTCTTGGTGTTGAATTTCACCGCAATCGTTATCCGAGATAGAAGCAGAAAGTCACTGTGAACATGAATGAAACAACTATTCCCTCCGCGCAATCTTTGGTTGCATCGTCGTTGTCAAAGGGCGACGGCAATGTTCCTGGAGTAAATTCAGGACGCGCAGCACAGATTGTGATGGAAGCACGAGATCTGTCGGTGTATTACGGAGACTTCCTCGCTGTACGTCAAGCAACATTCTCCATTGCACGCAATGAAATCACCGCATTCATTGGTCCATCTGGTTGTGGCAAATCCACAATCTTGCGAAGCCTTAATCGAATGAATGATCTCATTCACTCGGCTCGCGTGGTGGGAACCGTGCTGTATCGAGGAATTGATTTGTATGGTCCGTTGGCAGATCCTGGCGAAGTGCGTCGTCGTATCGGGATGGTGTTTCAAAAGCCGAACCCATTTCCAAAATCCATTTACGACAATGTTGCCTTTGGTCCTCGAGTGAATGACAACTTCAGCAAGTCTGAGTTAGATGGCGTGGTGGAAGATTCATTGCGTAAAGCTGCTCTGTGGGACGAAGTAAAAGATCGTCTGAAGGCTTCTGCTTTTTCTCTCTCTGGTGGTCAGCAGCAGCGTTTGTGTATCGCACGTGCCTTGGCTGTGAACCCAGATGTGTTGCTGATGGATGAGCCGTGTTCGGCGCTTGACCCCATTGCAACCGGGCGTATTGAAGAGTTGATGAAAGAAATCAAGTCGGAGTACCCGATTGTGATTGTGACTCACAACATGCAGCAGGCTGCACGTGTGAGCGACATGACTGCATTCTTTAGTGTGGAGTCCACCGGTGACACCAACAGGCCCACAGGCATGTTGGTGGAATATGACCGCACGGTCGACATGTTCTCTCATCCACATGATGAGCGCACACTCAGCTACGTCAGCGGTCGCATGGGCTAGGCCGCTTGGCCAAAGATTTCCTTCGGGTTATCTATACAGACTTCAGAAATTCATCGATGTGATGGGCGTGTTGTTGTAATCCCTGTCGCCATGTGGAAAACCATTCAGCAGGAATGTCTTCTGCAATAGTGCCTAGATACCCAAGGACCGCCTCGGGTATTCCTTCAACTTTGGGTGCAAGTTCGTTGTACAACACAAAGTCACTACATCCTTGGTGTGGGGTGTGTGCCATATCGATGCGGCGTGACTGTTGCGCCACGGTGTCGGTGCGGGATTGAAGAATGTTCCACGCAGGATCAGCATCTGTAGACGGCGGGGTAGTGGTGTCTGCTTGCCCGACAAGCAGCAACGTGGGTCGCGCGAGCGATGCAAAGAACTCTTCAGACATAGTCCTGGTGTAGCCCTGCGCTGCCACTGTGGCACGCACGCGTTCATCGGGGGTGTGCTCGTGCAAGTACGACGTTGTCGCAAGTGCAGAGAGGCCTCCATAGCTGTGTCCACCCACAAAGACTCTCTGTGCATCTACAGAGCCCGCTAGCCAGTCTGTCAATGGTGTGTGGTGACCGAGCGCTGCATCAATACAAAGGCGTAGATCACCTTGTCGTTGGCGCTCGTTTGTGGGGTCATCCACATTGTTTCCCAAAAACCAATCAAAGAGTCCGTCGCCAGGGTGATCTGGTGAGAGCACGATGTAGCCACGTGAAGCGAGAGCTTCACATAACAGGCTGTAGTTGTGTCGTGTACCAGTGCGACCATGTGACCACACGATGAGTGGGTGTGAGTCCGGACTTATAGGTGAGTTCTCATGAGCACTTGCAGATGTGAATCGCACACCGGGGATGAGTTCGTATTCGGTAACGGTGCCCGAATCTGTGGATGCGGGATACCAAATGTCAATGCCAAGCAGTCGTTCACTTCGCGCGGAATCAACAGTGAGTGTGGAGACGTGACCCACCCGATGGGTGAGTGCCTCTAGTGGTGGTGCAGATGTGAGTGTCATAGCAAGTCTGAAGTGCTGATCATTGAGTGAAATGTATCAGCGACTGTGTAGCGCTACGACACTTTCAATCTCAACGTCTTTGTCGTTCTCTTGTTCTTCTCTGTGACCGTTACAGCTACTCGGCAAGTGCCAGTCGACGTTGCTTGCACTCGAGTTCTGGCTACTCGACACACACTTGGTGTTCGAGAAACCATTGATACTTTTGCACCACGCGGAACAGTCATCTGTAGTCGCCTCAAGATGGTGGCTTGGTTGACTGAAATCACCAAATTGGCATTGTCATCACTACCAGCATTTGCTCTCACTTCTGGAATGGTCGTGGTCGGAGTGTTTTGCGGGAGTGCAATACACGAAGTTGATCGTGTATTGGGAGCATGAGTCCCACTTGGACAAGAAATTTGAGCTGATGACCCCTGAACTGGAACAAAATGATTCACTGCCGCATCAAGACATGTGATGGCGCTTGTATCTGGTTGATACGTCCCTGGCTCACACATAAAGGCAGAAGTTGCACCTTGTGCCGGTACAAATCGTCCAGGGGGAGCCGGGGTCTGAAAGCTGCGTCCTGGTGCGTCAACAAAATGCCCTGGAGACGCCGATAGACAAAACATGGAGGCGGAATTCGGTTGATATGTTCCCACCGGGCAACTTATAGGGGCCGTGGCGCCGTACAAGTTTTGAAATGACCCAGAACTTGTAGCCGTGCACGGTACGAAACTTGTTGAAGAGTAGGTGCCGGGTGGACATTTAGATCTGAAGACAACATTGATGGCAGTGGCAGTTGCGACTGGGCCGCCATTTGCACTTTTGTATGCAATAGACACGGTGTAAGTACCGTCTGGCATTCGTGCAGTTGCATTTGTTGCACCAGCTATTGATGTCGAAACTGCACTTGCCCATGAGTTACTCACAATTGCTGAATCAGGCTCCAGGGGATCGAAAGACACATTCAATGATTGTCTATCTGACACTGTTATAGAACGTGTTGCACCGCCATTGTCACTCGTTGCAAGGGTTATTCGGATTGAGCCCGAAAGTACTGTGTCTGGGAATGTTCCTGTAACAGTGAAACTTGATGGGGTTAAGTCAACTTGTGATCCATTGATTGGTGATAACAGCGTAGGAGTTGTTGTTGTCGGGGGCATCTGGTGTGACACTTTCATGACAACTCCCGTAAAAATGTCATTTTCTCCAGTGATTCCAGTGACGATGCTTGTTGAACTAGTCAACTTGGCAATGTCATAAAAAACCGTGTTATCACTTGCTGCGTTGAGAATAACGCCCGCTGAACCATATGAAGCATCAAGTTGTCCATTGACATCAAGCTTGGCAACGGCTGAAAATTGTTGACTTCCAGACTGATTCACTGATCCACCACCGGTCACCAGGAAGTTGTTTCCTGAGAGAACCATGGAAAATGCAGCAGAGTAAGCGACCGTACTTGGGTCACGAAGCAAAAAAAACGAATAGCCGGTGGAATTGAATGATGTATCTACGGACCCGTTGGGATTCAATTTGATGACCATACTTCGCTCGGGTGACGAGCTTGACTCGGCACCCAGTAAAACCACTTGTCCTGCATCGTTTACTTCAACATCCGATATCCAATCAATTGCATCTGGATCTGTTCTATTCCAGGTCCGTCGGCCAGTTGAATTAAATGATGGATCGGGTGAACCATCTGCTAGTAGCCGCATCACCATTACATGTTCATTGCTATTTATGGTGGTTGTGCTTTTCAGGTAGATGGTGTTGTTTGGGCCAGGGTAAATCCCAGTTCCCCATCCTTCTCCTTCATTATTCGTCGGTTGAATTCCTCCAAGGAAACCATTCGAATCGGTGAAAGATGTATCTAATGTTCCATTCGACAAGTAACGGTATATCCATGGCAAAGTGAAGTTGTTCTCGCGTCTGTCAACTCCAAGCAAAATGTTTCCACTTGGTTGTACGACCAGAGTGGAGGACCAAAGATCACCGTTATTTTGATCCGACGTTACGACGCGACCACCAGTTCCGAATGCATTGTCGGCTGACCCGTCGGCGTTGGTTCTCCATAGCAATATCTCCTCTTGGTTGTTGTTCTCCGAGATGCCCACGACAACGATTTTCCCGTCCGACTGCACGACGATGTCGCTCAACCAAAGATTTTCCTCGTCATTAACGGGGGCCAGTAATGAATATCCGCCTAAGCCGAAGTCTTCGTCTAGTTCTCCTGCGCTAGTGAGTTTGAAAATGACTCCTCGCCGCATACCTGATTCACTCATACCTGAGGCAAGAACAATGATGGAGGTGTCTGATTGAGGGATTGCCTTATAGGCCTCAATGGACCATTGCACAAAGTAGAACCGTACGTCTGGTGTTTGAAACGAATGGTTAATAGTTCCAGACGACGTGAATAAGGTGACAAAGAATCGATTGGTTGTTACGTTTCTGCCGACAATGAGCACATTTCCTGCACTATTGACAGTCATGCCACTCGTTCTCACTGCATCCACAGATGGACTCCACAAGCAGGTGGTGCAATTTACTTGTGATGGAACAGTGCCAGTGGGTGTGAATGTTGTGTATCCACTTATGTTGTTGACATTGACTGGGAAGACAAGATTTCCGTTTTGCAATTGTTGAATTGTGGGCACGGGCATTGCCTCAACGTGTGGTTCCAGTTGTGTGAGCGCAAACCCATCCGATGAGAATGATGGGTCGGGTACTCCGGCTGCGTCGAATTTCGCCATTGCGTAATGGTGAGGTCCAGTGAACAATGTCCCAGCAGTACCGGCAAGGTAAAAACTGTCGTCTCCTTGCGGAAGAATTGCACTCATGTGCACCTGAGACTTATCCGCGAAGTCCACCTTCACTAGACCATTGCCATTTTCATCTGGCCCATCAAAAGTGAAGTCAAGATATCCGCTTGGACCCAGTTTTATCAGGGTTATCTGCATGTTCCCGTTCGCACCAAACGATGATCCCACAGCTATGAGCGAGCCATCACCTAGAACTTGTATGTCTAAGAGAACAGACGAGTTCGCATTACTCCCCGTCCATGGAATCACTTCGCGACTACCGTCACGTGCCCAATCAAATCTAAATTGACCATTTCTTGTCAGAGAGATAAAAGTAAAGGTGTTGTACCCATTTAGTGTGGGCAACGCAGTGGGTGAATGAAAACCTAAGTAGATGGCGCTGTTATCGGGGTCGTATCGCAACAAAAGTTTTGAAGTTGAACTCATGAGCTTTCCTGGAAAGCCCCCAATTGTTCGTGAGCCATTAGTACCAAAAGTTGTATCAACCACTCCAGATGCAGTGAGGCGCAACACGCGAATTTGTGGCAAGACATTGTTCGGCACATACCCCGCAACAAGGATTTTCCCGTCCTCTTGTAGGGCAATTGACGCTTGGAAGAGCATGAAGAACTCGCTTCGACCTGATTCACCAAATGATTCATCAATTCCGCCGTTAGCAAGCAATCGAACAACCGAAACCCGAACGCCATCTATTTCGAGGAGTCCAAGCAGTCGGCCAGACGAATCTTCGATCACGCTTGACGCTTCAGTCACTGATTCTGAATTTGGAAGTGTCAATTCTGCAATTCCATTTGTCCCAAATGCCGTATCAAAAGGTGGTGGCACGGTGGCACTGGCTCCACCTACGTGGGCAAATGTGACGGTAGAGGAGGCCAGCACAATGGCGGAGATGATGCGGGCTAGGGAAATTCTCACAGCGACTCATTTCTAGATAACTATCTAGAAATGTAGCGGTGAATTAAATAGATATCTAGGTTCAGGGCGTGGGATTGAGTAGATATCGGAAGGTTTCTACCGTGGCCTCATTGACGGAATCAGACAATTGGTGGTCTCCAGTGATGTCCACCAAAATGCGTCCCAAGAACATGGCCTGCATGAGATACACCAAGGCGTCGAGTGGAATTCGGGGGGCGATGAGTCCTTTTTCCTTGGCTAAAGCAAATGACTCCACCAAGAAGGAAGAGCCCTTCATCTGTGAGTCGGCGATGAGGTTTTTCAATGGTTCATCTTCCACCGCCGCAGCCAGTGTTCTGACACGCCGCCCTCGCTGTTCCCGCAATGGTTCAGAACCATTGATACGGGTGAACCCTGCAAGTAGTGCGAACAATTCTTCACCACTCTTGCCGGACTCAATGACGGATCGAATGGCCTCATTCTCTGCCTTCAATGAAGACTTTAGAAAAACAGCTTCACAATGAGAGATGAGGCCGTGTCGACTTCCAAAGTGGTGATACAGGGAACCTCGCGCAACGCCGGACTCGCGAAGAACATTTTCCAAGTTGAAGTTGATGGATCCACTTCGCTGTAGCTCTTCAATCCCGAAACGAATGAGCGTCTCCATGGTGGTCGCACCATTGGCATTCTTTCTTGAATTGCTCATTACGTCAGACACGCTTTCAGTTTTACACACGGTCACCCAGCGACAATAGGCGGCGGAGACGATGATGAGAATCTCAAGTGCAATCGACGTAATTCGAGTGGTATCTCTACTGCGGTGTTGCGACGAGCACCGGAATAATGCGCGAAGTCTTGGCGCGGTACTCGTTGTATTGCGGGAAGACTTCAGCCGAGCGGTCCCACCACAATGTTCTCTCATCGCCCGTTACTTCGCGGACAGTAAATCGATGTGCCTCGGGTCCATCTTGCACCAATACTTCGGTGGGGTGAGCGAGAAGGTTGGAATACCAATCAGGGTTCTTATCGGATCCACCACGAGATGCGACGAGTGCGTATTCACCTTCGTGCTCAACGCGCATCAATGCAATCTTTCGTATGTTGCCCGACTGCGCACCGCGCATAGTCACGATGATGACGGGGATACCCGTCTCCAGCAAGGTATTGCCTTTAGTCCCACCAGATTTCTCATACTCATCCACTTGATCTCTCACCCATGCACTGGTGCTGGGGATGTATGTTCCTTCAAGTTGAGCCATGGTGTGAGTGTAGATGCTGCTTAACGATTCTTAGTCGTGAGAACTACAGCACCAATAGTGCTGTAAATGGAGCCCAAGATGAGAATCGAACTCACGACCTACGCATTACGAGTGCGTTGCTCTACCGACTGAGCTACCTGGGCGGGTAGGGGTTCAACGATACCGACCCGCTAGCGGGCTACGACATCTCCAGGAGCCACGGGACGCGAGGTATCTGGGTTAGCGCGTGCAACTTGCACTGCTGCCCATATAAAGAGGAATTGAAACGGAAGGCGTGCATACGAGACGAATTGTTCGCTCGCAGCGCGATCACGCCAGTCCCAGGTCATATAAAGATTCGCCGGATACACAGCCACAAAGAGAGCCACGGCCCAATACGCACCGCGACGCCGAGTACTCGGCCGAAACAGCATGAGAGCAATCACAATTTCGGCAACACCACTTATGTATGTCCAGAAAGCCTCATTAGGAGGGAGCCATGGTGGAACGATGTCACTAAAGAACTGCGGATTCACAAAGTGCATCACACCGGCAAACAGCATGAAGAATCCCATGACGACGGCGATGCGATTCCATAGAGCAGTGTTCATTCCTGTGCCTCCGCGAGAACAAATTGAAGTGCAGCATCTGCAGATGGTGAGGGAAGTGACCAAATGAGATTCCGTAACAATATTGCCTCATTGACATTCAACGAAAGATGACGCATTGCCTCGTGCAGACGAGAAATTGCAGCCACGTAGGCCTCAGGATGCAAGATGTG
>JBIKSB010000241.1:0-2503 GCA_044348855.1 Ilumatobacteraceae bacterium
TTCCACGTGGGAGATCGTTCATCATGAAGCAGCTCATCATGCTCGTCAATAACTACGATGCCCGACAACGATGCACACGGAGCAAATACTGCTGAACGTGCACCAATCACCACATCTACACCGGCACGCGCAGCGTCCCATTGCTCGGGAATCACCGCTGTAGTGAAACCTTTACGCCTCAATGACGCCGCACCAAGTGTTGCCATCTTCACCGTGGGACACACCACCAAAGTGGGTCCTAACTGAGCCACTTGTGCAACGACCGCCAACGCAGACCCCAGTGGGGGCACAACAATGAGCCCCGCGCCTTCATGCACAATGCTCTTGACCGCCCGAGAAATTGCTTCGTCATCAGGCCCATGATGTGCTCCTCGATGTGGATGCACCGAGCGCGCGCGCACATGTGGCGCCGATGCCGACGACAACACCGCTCGCCAAGATCCCCAAAAGTATTGAGACACCCACTTGGTCAGAGGCACTACATCGGGTTCAACGCCATGTCCCGATACTGAGACAAGTGGGAGAAGACGCCCGTAGCGATCGGATATGTGTGCCTCATCTTGCACCGAGACAAGTTCCACAACCCATCCGCCTACACGGCGACCGTTGAGGTCGATACGCACTCGCGCACCCACCCACACACGTTCCACAAGTGCATCGGGAACGATGTAATCAAAGACCTTGTCTATCCCCGACACATCGGGAACAACCGATGCAATCAGCAGAGACAACGAATCAGAGTTTGACTGCAGACTTGAAATCAGAAAGGCGTGACAAGGTTTCCCATGTGAAGTCGGAATCTTGTCGGCCAAAGTGACCATATGCTGCGGTCTTGGCGTAAATCGGACGCTTCAAATCGAGGTCACGCACAATTGCTGCAGGACGAAGATCGAACACGTTGCGCACTGCGGACTCGATGGACTCTTCACTCACTGTGTTAGTGCCGAAGGTCTCCACCAAGATGCTGATGGGCTGAGCCATACCGATTGCATAGGCAACTTGTACCTCACATTTTTCTGCAGCACCACTTGCTACTACGTGCTTTGCAACCCAACGTGCTGCATACGCCGCAGAACGATCCACCTTTGAAGGATCTTTTCCAGAGAATGCACCGCCGCCGTGACGACCCATACCACCGTAGGTATCCACGATGATCTTGCGACCTGTGAGGCCTGTGTCTGCATGTGGACCACCAAGAACAAACTTGCCTGTGGGGTTGACATAAATTGCTGGATTGTCTCCCGCGAATTGCGCAGGGATGGTGGGAAGAATTACTTGCTCAATGAGGTCTGGGCGAATTTCAGTTTCTCGGCTCACACCATCGCGGTGTTGCGTAGAGATAAGCACTGTCGACAAGCGCACAGGCTTGCCGTCTTCATATTCGAAAGTGACTTGAGTTTTACCGTCTGGACGCAAGTACGGCACTAAACCACTCTTGCGCACCTCGGTGAGACGTTCTGCCAAACGGTGTGCCAACCAAATTGGCAAAGGCATGAGATCTGGAGTCTCGTTACAGGCATAACCGAACATCATTCCTTGGTCGCCTGCACCCTGGCTGTTCAGTGCATCTTTAGCATCTGAACCAGAACGCTGCTCCTCACTTACATCGACACCTTGTGCGATGTCGGGGCTTTGCGCATCGAGTGCCACCAATACACCACAGGTATTTCCATCAAATCCAAACGCTGCATCGTTGTAGCCAATGCGGTTGATGGCTTCACGGGCAATAGCAGGGATGTCTACGTAGGCATCTGTAGTTATCTCACCGGAAACAACACACAAACCAGTGGTCAACAAGGTCTCACATGCCACGCGGCTGTTGGGGTCTTTTGCCAACAAAGCATCAAGTACCGAGTCAGATACTTGATCTGCCATCTTGTCCGGATGACCTTCAGTCACGCTCTCTGATGTAAACGTGAAATTCCTCATGACAACTCCTTCGCAGACGGCAGTCGATGGGCTGACTGCACTTTGACCACGCTATCTAATACAGCAGTGGCGATGGTGCGTTTGTTGGCCAATGGCACCGAATTCATTTCACCCGAGGCAGACAAAATGGTGACCGCATTGGTGTCATGGGCAAATCCCACCCCTGGCGCCGACACATCGTTTGCCACAATCAGGTCAAGATTCTTGCGTTCTAATTTGCCACGCGCGTTATCCACAAGGTTGTCGGTCTCCGCGGCAAAGCCCACGAGAATCTGATGTGGAGGTTTTGTCGCGCCCAATTGCGCCAAGATGTCTGGCGTGGGCTCCAAGGTGATGGTGGGTACCCCTTGGTTTTTCTTGATTTTTCCCTCAACAGATAACACAGGCCGGAAATCCGCAACAGCGGCAGCCATGATCACCACGTCTGCAGATACAGCAACTTGTGCAACAGCATCTTGCATCTGTTGGGCTGTCTCCACATTCACCACCGAAATCCCCGACGACACGGGCAAATCCACGGTGGAAATCAACGTCACGCGTGCCCCACGTTGGTAGGCCTCTTCAGCGATTGCAA
>JBIKSB010000026.1:0-9456 GCA_044348855.1 Ilumatobacteraceae bacterium
GCAGTGACCCAAGGAGCACACATTGCCTGCGGAGGCACCAGTAGTGCTCCGCCCATGCACGGTTATGCGGCCACGGTTCTCACAGGGGTGCAACACACAGACGACATCGTTCATCAGGAGATTTTCGGCCCCGTCGCTCCCATCATTGCTGTAGATGACATTGAAGGTGCACTTGGATTATTCAACGGAGTCGAACATGGATTGGTGTCGTATCTCTACACCGGTGATGTGGGGCGGGGTATGCGGCTTGCTAATGCACTCGAGTCTGGAATGGTGGGACTTAACAGAGGACTTGTGTCTGATCCCGCAGCTCCATTCGGTGGAGTAAAGGCATCTGGTTTGGGACGCGAGGGTGCACATGAAGGTCTCTTAGCATTTTGTGAAACCAAGTACATCTCCACCGAGTGGTGAAGAACTTCTAGTAAGGTCATTTTTTGTGAGCGAGTTAACTGACACCCAGAATTCATGGCTCTCACCAGAAGACTTGGCGATTGTTCGCAATCAAGTGCCGATGGTGTACGTGGATGCAGTTCCGGTGCGCACAGATCCCGATGGTCAAGTCACCCATGTAGGCATGCTGTTGCGTCAAGGTGCCGACGGATCCATTAGTCGCATGTGTGTGTCCGGTCGCGTGATGTTCAATGAGCGCATCCGTGATGCCTTAATGCGCCACCTTGAAAAAGACTTGGGGCCTATGGCTCTTCCGCGAGTGCCGCCCGAGCCAGCACCTTTCACGGTAGTTGAGTACTTTACGGACCCATCGATCTCGGGTTTCTATGATCCTCGCCATCACGCGGTGAGTTTGGCCTTTGTTGTGCCTGTCACAGGAGAGTGTCACCCCACTCAACAAGCTCTCGATCTTGCCTGGTTCACACCTGCACAGGCAGTCAGTCCCGAAGTAATCAAAGAAATGACAGGCGGACACGATCGCCTTATTCGTCTTGCTCTTGCTTCAGTTGGCCAACTTCCCTGAAGTACAGTCGTGGTGTGCCTGAAGGTGACACCATCTATCGCGCAGCAGCTGCGTTGCGAACTGCATTGGTGGGCAAAACTGTCTCTCGTTTTGAAGCGACGCGTCTCACGGGGCCTACACCTCGCCCCGGTGCTGCTGTTGAACGCGTAGATAGTCACGGCAAGCATCTTGAAATTGTGTTTGATGATGGCATTGTGTTGCACACGCACATGCGCATGACAGGTTCGTGGCATGTGTATCGCCCCGGGCAAAAGTGGCGCAAGCGACGTCACTTGGCACGAGTGATTATTGAAACTGATGAATGGGTTGCTGTTGCATTTAGTGCACCCATTGTCGAGACTTATCGAGAATTCGATCGCACACGCCACCCTCGCGCAGGGGGACTTGGTCCAGATTTGTGTAAGCCTGAAGCAGATCTTCATGAATGTGCTGCACGGCTTTTTCACTACGACAATCCTGATACGACCATCGCTGAAGCATTACTTGATCAACGAGTGATGAGTGGTGTGGGAAATGTTTTCCGTTGTGAAGTGTTGTGGGCATGTGGCATTCATCCATGGGCAAAAGTGTCCATGGTTCCACAATCCACATGTTTAGATTTAGTGCTCACCTCCGCACATCAATTACGTGCCAATTTGCATTCCCCAGTTCGGGTCACCGCGCCAGATGTTCCAGGTGGTTTGGCTGTGTATGGACGCAACGGTCAAAAGTGTGTGCGATGTGGTGACATTATTCGACTCACAAAAATGGGCGAGATGGCGCGCTTGTTGTACTGGTGCCCGGGTTGTCAAGTGGGCTGTGAGCCGTATCCAGAAAAAGACAATTCAGATCCCATAGCTCGTGCGATGGATCCGCATCCCGCCGCAACTCAATTTGTGAGTGAAGTGTTGCGCTCGCGTTCCGCGTCGTAAAAATTCGTTGCCGAATTTATGCGCGACCCATAATGCGGTCGACTGAAATCTCTACCGCTACGCGATCATCGCGTTCACCAGGTGTGCGGTAACGCGCGGCGTAACCAGCCACAGCCAGAGCCACACGTTGTGCATCTTGTGTGCCGCTAACAGTTCCTTCCAAAGTGAGCCAGCGCCCACCGTCTACTTGCGACACAACTGCTCGTCCACCGCGTAATGCATTTTTGTATTTGGCCGAAGACGAAAAGGTGATGATGCGCACGACGTGTTCGGCGTGATCGTAGGAGAACCCCACTGGTACCACGTGTGGGGTGCCGTCTGCGCGAAATGTGGTGAGAGACGCCAAATGGTATTCAGCCAAAAAGGCCAACATTTCTGGCGTGAGATCTGCCGCCGTACGCATATCAGCTTGTTGTCAAAGCTTCTAGAACATCAACTTTTGTTGCACGCCATGCAGGGTACACAGCGGCCAACACGCCCACAATGAATGAGAGCACCATGATGGAAATTGTTGTTCCCACAGGGATTTGGAAAGAAGTGAGCCCTTGATCGCGCAAGGAAAACACAACAACCCAACCAAGTGCTAAGCCCAACACAATTCCCAAGACGGCACCAAGAAGTGATGTGATCACGCTCTCCCAACGCACTGTGGTGCGCACTTGCGAGCGTGTCATACCTACTGCGCGGAGAAGTCCAATCTCACGTTGACGCTCGAAGACCGAGAGCAGCAAGGTGATGATGATGCCCACAATGGCGATGATGACGGACAAGAACAACAAGCCATAAATGAGTCCCAAGAGCTGGTTGATTTGTCCAGCTTGTTCGTCGATGTATTCCTGTTTCGATAACAACTTGCCTTGACCGTAGTCATCCACAGCTTTTTGCAAACTTGCACGCACGTCCCCAGAGTTCGCACCAGATGCCACGGTGACGTAGATACCAAAGTCAAAGCTATTGACGTTTGCATTGGCAAACATCTCTCGGCTTACTACGCGATTGCCCGCCAGATCGTTGAACTCATAGAGTCCACGCACTGTGAGTACACGCTCTGTTGTATCTGAAAGTACAACCTTGATGGTTGACCCGACTGTGAGTTCTTCTCGTTCTGCATATTCCAATGAAATGAATATTCCGTCTTTATCAAGATCGGAGTATGTGGCGTCAATGAGACCAATGTCGTAGTTACCCTCAATTGTCTCGGGTGTAATCGTTGTAAGTGTGCGCCCTTTGTCATCAATCTTGACAAGCAGTGTTCCAATGCCAGTGGCACTTTGTACGCCGTCAATTTTGCTCAGGTCAGTGGCAAGAGAAGGACTGAGACCACCAAAGCCTTGAGCTTGAGAACTCACGGCATAGTCGCCAGTGAATTGTTCAGAGAAGATGTCTGAGATTTGGCCGTTAATGCTTGCTGCCAAAGCCGATACTGCTGCTACAAGCGCCACACCAATAAGAACAGGTGATGCAGTACGTGAAGTGCGTTTCGGATTTCTCGCAGCATTTTGGCGTGCCATGGTTCCAGTGACACCACGTAGTTTTGCCGCGGGTCGCCCGAGAACCAGTGCGACTGGTCGAGCAATTGCTGGCCCAAGAATGATGGTTCCTGCAAACACCAGCAGAACACCTACACCTAGCAATGAGTTTGAGGCGCCAAGAGTGACTGCACCGATAGTGATGAGTCCTAGTGCTACCGACCCAAGACCTGAGTATGCACGCACACGGCCAGGTCCGGCTGTTTCAAGTGCCGTAGCACGCATGGCAGCAAGAGGCGGCACTTTTCCAGCACGGCGTGCAGGAAGATATGCAGACGCAACTGTGACTATCAGTCCCACCATGATTGTGTTGAATGCAGCACCTGGTGTGACGACAAGACCACCTTGTGGCACGTCGATGCTAAGTGCGCGCAACAACGCGCTTAAGCCCACGGCCAATCCGATACCACCTAAGAATCCCAAGAGGGAACCGAAGATTCCTACCACAACAGATTCAGTCAACATCGCACGAGTGATTTGTCGGCGACTTGCGCCAATTGCACGCAACAATGCGTTCTCGCGCTGGCGTTGTGCAGCAGAGATAGAGAACACGTTGTAAATCACAAAGCTTCCAACCCCAAGTGCAATGGAGCTAAAGATGCTGAGCAAAATGCCAAAGAACGAAAGTGCTTCACCAATGTCATCTTGTGTTTCTTTGGTGACTTCGGCGCCCGTCAATGTCTCAATCTTGAGTGCGGGATCAAAGAGAGCATCAATATCGGAGGCGAGTTGTTCATCAGTGCGCGAACCATCGCCCACTACCAAGATGGCATCCACAAATCCGGGCTTACCAAGAAACTCTGATGCGGTTGGCACATCAAACAAGGCGAACGTGGCTCCACCAGGAGAGCGGACATCGCCATATGACGCAATGCCCACCATGGTGAACTTGCGACTTCCTGATTGTGCAACGACCTTCACGGTGTCGCCGACGACATAGTTTCCGTTGCGCGCAGAGGCTTCATCAAGTGCAACTTCGTTTGGACCGACAGGCCATTGCCCCTCAGAGATAGTCCACAACGCACCTTTGAATTCCACGGCAACACTTCCGAAAGTGGGAGGCCCAGCACCTTCGGAACCAAGCGGTTTGCCATCTTTTCCAATGATGCGCGCAAATGCTTGAATGTCGGGGACTGCGTCAGCAACGCCGGGAACTGCATTCACTTGTTCAACGAGTTCGGCGGGAATGCGCTGACGTTCTTGTAGGCCAAATTCACCTTCAATAACTTCAGAGGAGCGCACGTATCCATCAATGTTTTTAAACACATCTTCAAACAGATTGTTGAATGTGCGATCTAATGTGGCCGTAAAGACAGAAGTTCCCGCAAGAAATGCTGTTCCGATGATGACAGCAAGAGATGTGAGAACTAGACGTGCTTTACGTCCCAGAATTCCTTTTAGGGCAATACGAAACATATGAATTAGTTGCCCAGGCTTTTCATGCGGTCGAGAACTTTTTCTGGTGTGGGTTCCAGCATCTCGCCGGCAATTTTTCCGTCTGCAAGGAACACAATGCGATCTGCATAACTTGCAGCAACAGGGTCATGTGTAACCATCACAATTGTTTGACCTAGTTCATCAACAGCTTTGCGCATGAAACGCAGAATCTCTGTTCCCGTAGTGGAATCTAAGTTGCCTGTGGGTTCATCGGCGAAAATGATGCGTGGCTCGCTAGCGAGGGCGCGCGCTACTGCAACACGTTGCTGTTGACCACCGGAGAGTTCGCTGGGGCGATGTGTGAGACGGTCATTGAGATGCACAGTGCTAATGACGCGCTGAATCCACTCTTCGTTTCCTTTTTCATTTCCCAACAACAAAGGCAAGCGAATGTTCTCGTCTGCTGTGAGTGTGGGAACAAGGTTGAACGATTGGAAGATGAACCCAATCTTTTCGCGACGCAATTCTGTGAGTGCCTTGTCCTTCAAAGTAGAAAGATCCACGTCATCAATGCGGGCTGATCCACTGCTCAGTTCATCGAGTCCTGCAATGCAGTGCATCAAGGTGGACTTGCCCGAACCACTAGGGCCCATGATTGCGGTGAATTGTCCCGAATAGAAATCAACCGAGACATTGTTCAGGGCATATACGGCACTGTCATCTTTGCCGTACACCTTGGTGGCGCCTGTTGTAGAAGCAGCAACAATCATTGTGGGGGTACTCATCTTTCTAGTCTGTCGGTGTTGTTGCTCACCCCCAACTCTTCCCGGTATTTAGGTTGCAAGAGTTAAAGATGAGCGAGTTTTTATGAGGTGAACAATTCCTTGGCTTGTCGAGTCACCATCTCGGCGAAATGGTCGATGACAGTGTCGAGATATGCATCTACATCATTGATGCCGGGATGTTTTGCAAGCCGTGGCACTAGTGGTCCATCAATAACCAGGGTGGCGAGACCGTGGGCGATGCTCCATAACGTGGTGGCCCATACCAATGTGTTGTGCTCACTTTGTGTACTTTCCACAACATCACCTACGACTGTGAGCAATGCATTAAATGCTTGATCTGCTGCGAGTAGTGCAGGTTCGTGGGTGGCAATGCCACAGATGTCGTTGCGAAACATCACGCGAAAATGCCCGCGATGTGTCATTGCAAAGGAGACATATGCGCGAAGACCATCCCGAGCGGGATGTGCGGTGGACACTCCGGCATTGTGAAGTGCCTCAGACAAGCCCAAGAAACCTTCTTCGGAGATTGCGGCAAAAATTCCCGCTCGATCGCGGAAGTAGTGATAGGGAGCCTGGTGGCTTACGCCAGCTTGTCGGGCGACTTCTCGCATAGACACTGCATCTGGGCCTTGCACATCGATGATTGCCAGGGCTGCATCGAGCACCGTGCGGCGCACATCAACTGCGGCAGATGAAGGGGCGGGGGCCATGCGTTTCAGCGTACTTGACATTGTCAGGAGATTCTATTAGACACTGTCAAGTATGAATATCGATCAGAAAACCTACGAACGCCGATGGTGGATCTTTGGCGTCCTTGCCATCAGCGTGTTCATCGTTGTAGTGGACAACCTCATCGTGAATGTCACGTTGCCCACATTGCAACAAGAACTCAATGCGTCAACCACCTCACTCCAGTGGATTGTCGATTCCTATGCATTGGTATTTGCAGGTTTGCTTTTGGCAGGCGGTGGGCTGGGCGATCGCTTCGGCAGAAAAGGTGCACTTCAACTTGGGTTGGTGCTGTTTGGAATCTTTAGTGCCTTCGGTGCCTTCGCCGATTCAAGTACAGAACTCATTATTTGGCGCGGGGCAATGGGTATTGGTGCCGCTCTTGTGTTTCCCGCAACTCTTGCAATCATCACCAACTTGTTTGTGGACCCAATAGAGCGAGCAAAGGCAATTGGTTTGTGGTCGGCGGTATCGGGCATGGCCGTTGCATTCGGTCCAATCTCTGGAGGATTACTGCTGGAGTATTTCTGGTGGGGGTCGGTTTTCTTGGTCAATGTACCCATCGTGATTATTGCGCTTGCTGCAGGTGCATTTCTGATTCCCAAGTCACGTGATGAGAATCCCCATGCGATTGACTATGGCGGGTTTGTGTTGTCGGTAATTGCTATTGGAGCAATTGTGTTCACTGTGATCGAGTCACCTATCTGGGGTTGGGGATCGTTGAAGTCGAACCTTGGTTTTGTGATTGGTTTTGCTGCATTGGTGATGTTTGTAAAGTACGAATCACGACGTACACATCCATTGCTTGATGTGCGCGTATTTCGTAATCCGCGGCTCAGTGCGGCTGCGGCAAGTATCGGTATTGCGTTCTTCTGTCTCTTTGGCTTTGTGTTCATGGTGACGCAGTACTTTCAATTCGTACGCGGGTATGACACATTGCTTGCAGGTGTTGCCACCTTGCCTTTCGCCATTGGCGCTGGTGTCACCGCACCATTTGCTGCACGAGCAGCATTGCGATGGGGCACCAAGCGTGTTGTTGCACTGGGGCTCTTCAACATGTCGCTAGGCATTTTCTTGGCAAGCTTTATGACGCAAGAGTCTCGGTACTTTGGCTTGGTCATCATCTCTATGGTGTTTATGGCAAATGGTTTGTCTCTTGTGACATCACCTGCGACTGATGCAATTATGGGAACACTGCAGCGCGATAAAGCAGGTGTGGGTTCTGCCATTAATGACACAGGTCGAGAAGTAGGCGGAGTCCTTGGCGTTGCTGTTATTGGTTCTGTATTTGTGAGTTTGTATTCACCCAAAATCGGAGAGAACTTCGACAAGATTCCCGGGCTTACGGAAAATCTTCCCACTGGCCTTCGGGAAGTTGCTGAAGATTCTGTAGGTGCGGCCTATCAAATTGCAGCACAGGTTCCCGAAGCACTTCGTGAACAGGTACAAGATGCTGTCAGCAATGCATTTCTGCAAGGTTTTGCCACGGCGTGCATTGTGGCTTCAGTTGTTGCCATGGTGGGGGCAGTTTTCGCATTGAAATATCTTCCTGCGCGAGCAAATGATCACCAGGGATCAACAAATCCTGCGGATTTATAGGAGAGTCTCCAAACACCTGGAAGTACGCTTTTGGGGCTATGTCGAAGTCCCCAATTAATACGCTCTCGTTGGCTGGTGCGCCAGCACGAGACCAGATTTTGAATTCTCTTCGTGCTCGCATAATTCAGGCAGGCTCGCCTGCAATCACTTTGGCCACCGTATTAGTAGGTAACGACGGGCCAAGTCAGCGTTATGTGGCAAGCAAACACAAGACTGCGGCTGAGGTGGGAATTGGTTCTGTCCAGGTCGATTTACCTGCAACCACCACGCAGCAAGAACTCAACGATGTCGTAGAGCGTCTCGCAACAGATGCCACAGTGCACGGAATCTTGGTGCAGATGCCCTTGCCTTCTCATCTTGATGCTGAGCAAGTTCTCCGTCTTATTCCTGCCGACAAAGATGTGGATGGCTTGACTAGTGAATCGCTTGGGCGCCTTGTGCGTGGACTGCCAGGCCACATTGGGTGCACTCCACTTGGTGTGTTGAGAATTCTTGAGCACTACAACATCGCTACTGCCGGCCAACATGCAGTGGTAGTGGGTCGATCCACCTTGGTGGGTTATCCGTTATCGGTGTTGCTTGCGCGCAAAGGTATTGACTGCACAGTGACGCTTGCACATTCGCGTACAGAACGACTCGATGAAATATGTCGGAGTGCGGACATTTTGATTTCTGCAACTGGAATTGCTCATTCCATCACTGCACAACACATACAGCCCAATGCGGTGGTGATTGATGTGGGGATTTCACGCACCGAAAACGGCATCGTGGGAGACGTTGACCCCGCAGGAGTGATAGGTAAAGCACGCGCACTTACTCCAATGCCGGGAGGTACAGGAATTATGACGGTTGCGTGCTTGATGGAAAACACAGTCAATGCCGCAGCATTGCAGGGAGTGCGTGTGTGAGACGTGTGGTGGGATTTCTTGCGGCATCTGTTGTGTGTGCCACGCTCAATCCACTTCATCTTCCATCTGTGAGCGCACAAGCAGAGGTGTTCGAACCAATTGCTCGTTCGTATCCCACCCAGACTTCTGCCATCGCAGGATTTGGCTCACCTAACAATGGTGTTCCCTGGGGTCTAGATCGCATTGATCAAAGATCGCCTATTAATGCAGTGGCGTCGCAGCGTTCCTATACGTATTCATCTTCGTCGACGGGCGCAGGAGTCACGGTGTATGTGGTGGATAGTGGTGTGCAGGCAAACCATCCGGACTTTGGTGGTCGTGTGCTGAATGGTTGGAGCTATCGACGCGATGACCTTGCGTTGGCCAGTTATCGGGACTCACGACAGATGTACGATGACGATCCGGAAGAAGATCCCAGGCAGAAAAAGGGAATTGGACCTTGTTCGCAGTTGTATGACTTCGACGATGGAGGAGCAACGTATCAACGACAATTCAACCCATCGGTATTTGATGGGCCAAACAGCATCGACCCAAATGATTTCGGGACAACTGATAACGATGGACATGGCACCCACGTAGCAGGCATTGTGGCGGGCACCCTTGCAGGTGTGGCCAAGGAAGCATCGATTGTTCCCGTACGTGTTT
>JBIKSB010000027.1:0-9404 GCA_044348855.1 Ilumatobacteraceae bacterium
CTGCACTAGATACCTTGTCGCGTCGCAAAGACATTGATCTTGTGTTGTTGATGCGCGGTGGTGGTTCCAAAGGCGATCTTGCTGCTTTTGATGATGAACGTATTGCCCATGCAATTGCGCGATGTTCGCATCCAGTGTTCACAGGAATTGGTCATCAGATTGATACAAGCATCGCGGACGTCATTGCTCACACCGCTCACAAAACGCCCACAGCATGCGCCAAAGCAGTCATCGCCATTGTTGAAGAATTCATGGGTGAGTTGTCCTGGTCGGCAGGGGAATTGCGTCGAGTCACTGAGCGTTCATTAGAACGCGCAACAAATCGCATTGGCATGTGTATTGAACGCCTGAAGACCCGACCAAAGTTGGTACTAGAGCGCGCACAGCAAAGAATTGACATGAACAAGACATCACTGCGATTGCTAGACCCCGCCACTGTTTTGGCAAAAGGGTGGAGCATTACGCGCACATCTAGCGGGAAAATTGTTCGTTCTATTTCTGATGTCGCACAAGGCGACACATTGGTGACCACGTTGATTGATGGTCAAGTCACAAGCACAGTGGAGGAGGTTGTCTAATGGCAACGAAGAAAACAGCACAGTCAGAGCCCAAGGGTTACGCCGAAGCGATGCGAGAAGTAGAGGCAATTCTTTCCGAACTTGATTCCAACTCGGTGGACGTTGATGTGCTTGCAACCAAGGTAGAGCGCGCATCTTTCCTCATTAATTGGTGCAGCGAAAGGGTGACATCGGCCCAGATGACGGTGGATTCACTTGTTGCAGATCTTGCCGAATATGTTGTTGAAGATGACGACGAGAACGATGACGAAGACTTTGACGACGAAGACTTCGATGATGACGACGAATAGCGTCCATGGCTGACGTTGTCGCCCGCGTGGATGCGGTTCTAGCGGACGTTATTTCATCTCATCGCAGTAGATGGACGGGGCTGTCTCCGCACATCACCACAGTTTTTGACGAACTGGAACTGTTGGTCCTGGGTGGTGGAAAACGCCTTCGCCCACAGTTTTGTCACCTGGGGTGGACAGCTGCAGGAGGTGACCCTGGAAGCGACACACCAATACGGGTAGGCGCGGCAGTGGAGCTTCTTCATGTGATGGCATTGTTGCACGATGACGTGATTGATGATGCGGCAACACGGCGTGCTCACACCACTACACATCGTCGACAGTCAGCGCTCCATCAGGACCAGAACTTGCTGGGTGAATCTCGCCGATTCGGCGAAGGAATTGCAGTTCTAATTGGTGACATCACATATGTGTTGTCCGATGTGCTGGTGGAAGATCTTCCTCAACAGGCGCGAGTTATCTGGAACGATCTCCGACTTGAGATGAACATTGGCCAATATCTCGACACAGTGGGATCTGCGTATCGAGAGCGTTCAACACATTTCGCTGAACTTGTGTGTCGATACAAGAGCGCGAAGTACACCATTGAACGTCCATTGCATCTAGGTGCCATCGCTGCAGACGCCGTGCGCGGTCAGCAACTACAACCCATGTTGTCGGCATATGGATTACCACTCGGTGATGCATTTCAGATGCGAGATGATGTGCTGGGTGTATTCGGAGACGAGCAAACTGTGGGTAAACCTGTAGGTGGAGATTTTCGTGAAGGCAAGCCCACGCCCATGTTGGCCTACGCGTACGAACATGCAGATGCTGCACAACGCAAGCTCCTTGACACAGTGGGAAGCGACAATCTTTCACACAATGACATTGCGATGTTGCAACAGGTTGTTCTTGATACCGGCGCACGAGACGCCATAGAACAAAAAATCAATGCCCTAGTAGACCAAGCCCTTGCTGCATTGAGTCCCACTGCACTAGATGGTGAGACGCTCGTTGCTCTATCTGCATTGGCGCACGCCGTCACACAGCGCGATAACTAGACAGCTGCGTAAATCTCTAGTGCTTCATTCACGGTGACGCCGGTGAGTACACCAGGTTCTGCACGTATTGCTTCAATCCATGGTGGTGTCACTCGAGTCGTGACAGCAATGGGTTCATCACTAGATGACGCCGCCACTGCAAGACGAGTAAAGGTGATTGCATAGTTAGGTGGTCGTGCATCGCGAGAAAGTTCAATGAGCGCCCAAGGATCTGGTGCGGTACCTGTGCGAGTTCCCGCAGAAGAGATTTCCGAACTGGACGTTGCATGAATTGCACCACCCGCTAATCCGGGCCCGTCTGCAATCACCACTCCTTTCACAAGTTGTGGTCGTGCGCCAGCAATAAGAAAAGCGACATATCCACCGAGACCACGACCCAAGATTGTGGCCTCGCCAATATGGCCCAATGCGATGTCCACATCGGCCATCAGAATCTCGGCTGAGTAGCCGCCGCCGCGAGGCACAGTGGATTCACCGTGTCCTGTGAAATCGAGCGCCCATACTGGTCCGCTCCATTGCACCGGCATTGTGCTGATTGCGTGCGCATTTTCACCAAGGCCGTGTAAGAGCAACAAGGGTCGACCTGTTCCGCTGCGTACTTCGTGCAACGCAAGGGTGATGCGATTGTGTTGAAGATGGATGGTGTTCATGACAAAAACTCCATGATCATCTGGGCAACGCGTTCTGGCTCTTCAATGTGAATGAAATGTCCG
The DNA here is from genome assembly GCA_044348855.1 of Ilumatobacteraceae bacterium. Taxonomy (GTDB): domain Bacteria; phylum Actinomycetota; class Acidimicrobiia; order Acidimicrobiales; family Ilumatobacteraceae; genus UBA2093. The sequence continues at coordinate 2,625 of JBIKSB010000027.1, forward strand.
ACGCCGTCAAGAACTTCTAGTCGTCCACCAGCGGGGAGCCACGGCATGATGTCACGCGCGCGTGCACCCCAACCCATTGGTTCATCCACCGTGCCTAACAAGCCAAGAAATGGAATGGGCAACGAAGCCATACGCAGTGCACTCCACTCGGGACGCCACGGTCCAAATCCACCAAAACGCATCGATGGATCAAGTTTCCATCTCCATCCATCAGCATCATGTCGTGCACCTACGGTGACGAGATACTCCAACCATTCGATAGACAATCTCGGATTCATTTTTGCTCGACGTTGTGCAAGGTCAACCAATGTTCCTGGTTTGCGAAGTGAGTCATTGGCTACATGTCGATAGTCAAGCCACGCACCAATCTCGGTAGCCATCAAACGTGATTGATCATGGTCGGGAACATCGGGCATGCGACGCTTGCTGGGCATGCCATCGATGTTGATCATGCGAGAGATGCGATAAGGGCTTGCTTCGGTTAACTGCATCATCAGTGCGCCACCTTTGGAGTGCGCAACAACGGGTGAGGGATCTGTAGTTGTCGAGCTCATCACCGCAAGAGCATCACGAATGTCGGCATCCCAGCTGTACAGCGCAGCATGATCACTGTCGCCGTGGCCTCGGTGATCCCAGGTGACGACTCTGCGGCCTTCTTGGGCAATGCGCGGGGCTAGGACATCGAAGGTACGCGCGAAATCTGAACCTCCGTGCACGAAAAAGACCACAGGGTCCTCGCTGTTGCCCCATTCGTAGACGGCAATGCCCACGCCGTCGGCATCAACACGGCGAAATCGGTCAGGTGGGCGAGCGCCAGGGAAGGTTCGGGTCTCAGATGTCATCGGGTTACGAGGTTACGCCAGCGGGTGGGGTGTATCTGTGAGCGAGATGCCCATACGACCGATGACACATGCACCTAACATGAGGTTGATGTTTCTGCGTACTCGACTTCATACCTATCTCGTGTGGAGTACGGGACTTTTTGCATTTCTTGCCGTTATTTCTGGTCTTCTTACAGATGGCGGTGGCAATGCATCACAATCTGGTCCCACAACGCTAGATCAAGTAGCCACTTCATCTACTGGTGCACCCACCACAACGGGTGCCCCTCAGAAATACATCGTGCAATCTGGTGACACGCTGTATCGCATTGCGGAGCGTTTCAATCTCTCGGCTCCTGCATTGGTGGAACTGAACAACATTAAAAATCCAGACAATGTGCCCGCCGGTACAGAGCTTTTACTCCCACCCAGTAACGGTTTTGTACCCATTGGTGCCACAACCACAATGCCACCGTGACCATTGCTATGACCTGCATCATGGCGTGGGCGTCCATACACTGAGGGTATGACCACAACGTTTTGGCCGACCCAAGAACATTGGTCGGTGGCAATTCCACTGAAGACACCTCATCCGCGTCTTTCGTGTTTGGATGAGACGGGATTTGTTGCACTCAAGCCAGCGCCTTTCGATGTGCCCGCAACCGAGTGGGAATCACTTGAGTACTTCGATTGGAAGAGTGGTGGCGATACCAACTTTGCCCCTCTTGCTTCTGCTGACGGAGAACTTGATTGCCGTGGGTTCTGGGATAAAGGCAAAACTGACAAAGACGCCGAGTGGACATCTAATGCAGCTCTTGCGCCCACCTTGCAAAACTATGTTGCATCTGTAGGGGCCAACTTTGGTCGAGTACGCATCATCAAGCTCGCACCGCAAGATCGAGATCAAGCAATTCGCTCTATCCACCGCGACGACAACAACAGATTCAATCCTGAAAATGAGGGTTGGGTTGTGCGCACATGGCTTGAGTTAACCGATAGCCCAGACAGCTACATGTTGTTAATGGATAACGGTCCTGATGGTTTGCCAGATCCGTCCACAGAAAGACGCGTACCACTTTCTAAAGGCGCACGATTTGTGGTGGACACCCAACGCCTATGGCATGTGGTGGTACACAACCACGATTTCCCGCGTTATGCGTTGATTACAAGTTTCGAGAGTGGCTCCGCACTCGATGCGTTTATTGCACGCGAACGCGCGTAAACAATTTTTTAGAGCACCGACTCAATTGCGCTGATGACCTCTGGCGCATCAGGCGCTGTTTTGGGATGGAAACGTGCAACCACATTTCCTTGACGGTCGATCACAAACTTTTCGAAATTCCATCGAATGTCGCCATCGACACCTTCTGCATCTGCGGTGCGTGACAATTCGGCATATAACGGGTGCTGATGTTCACCGTTGACGTCAATCTTTTCTGTCAAGGGAAATGTAACGCCGTAGGTGGTGGAACAAAAAGTTTGAATCTCATCTGCAGTTCCAGGTTCTTGACCAAGGAACTGATTGCACGGTACGCCAAGAACGGTGAAGTCTCGCTCGCCGTAGGTCTTTTGAAGTTGTTCAAGTTGTTCGTATTGAGGAGTGAGTCCACACTTGCTCGCCACGTTCACAACCAACATCGCCTTGCCTTCTAGGGAGCCCAAAGCATTGGGTGTGTTGGCGAGAGTTGAAATGGGATGACGAAAGATACTCATACACAGTGCAACCACTGTTGAGTGGTTGTCATTCCCGCCAGCGATGATTAATTGCCGCGATGTGTGACCGCAAGTTCGGCTACTTCACGCATAATGCGCGCAATGTCGAAATCTTTTGGCGTATAGACCGCTGCAACACCTTCATTCATCAGACGTTCACGATCTTCTTCGGGGATGATTCCACCCACAATGACCGGAGCATCCACGCCTTCTGCGCGAAGACGGCGCACCACATCGGGAACAAGTTGGAGATGTGAGCCAGACAAAATAGAGAGCCCCACCACATCTGGATCTTCGTCGCGAGCACTTGCGACGATTTGTTCTGGTGTTAAGCGAATACCGCTATAGACCACTTCCATGCCAGCATCGCGTGCCGCAACAGCGATTTGCTCTGCGCCACTTGAGTGGCCATCGAGGCCAGGCTTTGCTACAAGGAAACGCGGCGGCCCACCGGCAATGGTGCGGACAAACTCTGCAACTTCACCTAATGCACGGCTGCGTCGACCGACTGCAGCATTGACACCAGTCGGAGCGCGGAACTCACCGAACTCTTCGCGCAACACTTGGGACCACTCACCTGTCGTGCCGCCGGCCTCTGCCAACTCAATGGAGACTTCCATGATGTTGTCACCAGAGCGTGCAGCGAGGCGCAATTGTTCAAGTGCGGCTTGTACTCGAGCGTTATCGCGTGTGGCGCGCCACTGTGCAACATCGGCAATCATTTCGGCTTCAACAGCTGGGTCAACTACCAAAATGTTTCCGGGTGTTGCTAATGGACTGGTTTCAGTTTCGCTATATGAGTTCACGCCGATAACTACTTGTTCGCCCGACTCGATGCGTCGTGTGCGCTTTGCCATGGACTGCACAAGGCGACCCTTAAGTTCGTCCACTGCGTTAAAGGCTCCACCAAGTGACATCACATCTTCAAATTCGGCCCATGCAGCATCACGTAATTCAGCAGTGCGCCCTTCAATCACTTTTGATCCGTCAAAAATGTCGTCGTATTCCAAAAGATCTGATTCAAATGCAAGAACTTGCTGCATGCGCAGCGACCATTGTTGGTCCCATGGTCGCGGCAAACCAAGTGCTTCATTCCATGCGGGTAACTGCACACTGCGCGCACGTGCATTCTTAGAAAGTGTGACGGCAAGCATTTCCAACACAATGCGTTGCACATTGTTTTCTGGCTGTGCTTCAGTGAGTCCTAATGAGTTCACTTGCACGCCGTAACGGAAGCGTCGTGCTTTGGGGTCGGTGACGTTGTAACGCTCACGGCCAATGCGATCCCACAATTCTGTGAAGGCGCGCATTTTGCACACTTCTTCTACGAAACGAATTCCTGCATTAACGAAGAAAGAAATAGATCCGAATACTTGATCAAATTGTTCTTCACTCACTTGACCACTTGCTTGAACGGCATCGAGAACATCAACAGCGGTTGCAAGTGAGTATGCAATTTCTTGCACGGGAGTGGCGCCCACTTCTTGTAAGTGGTACGAGCACACATTCATCGGGTTCCACTTCGGTGCGTTATGTGCGCACCATGCAACCATGTCAACAATCAAACGCTTCGAAGGAGCTGGCGGAAAAATATATGTACCTCGTGAGAGGTATTCCTTCACGATGTCGTTTTGTGTTGTGCCGCGAAGTTCACGAGCAGTCACACCTTGTTCACGAGCATTGGCTACGTATAAAGCCAACATCCATGCCGCAGTGGCATTGATGGTCATGGAGGTGTTCATCTTGCCTGGAGGGATGGAATCGAGCAATGTGCGCAGGTGTCCGAGGTGAGCAACGGGCACACCAACTTTTCCTACTTCACCTTGAGCCAACACGTGGTCGGGGTCGTATCCCGTTTGTGTGGGAAGATCAAAAGCAATAGAGAGCCCGGTTTGGCCTTTGGCCAAGTTGGTGCGGTAGAGCTTGTTGGACGCCGCGGCCGTGGAGTGGCCCGAATAGGTGCGCATCAACCATGGGTCATCGCGGCGGGGAGTGCTTGCATCTGTCACATCTCAAGTATGGCAACGCAGATGGGCGTTCCCCACAGGGCTATGGAGTGACTGCACGCGCCAAAAGATTGAGATACTGGGCCCGAGGCACCTCAATACAACCCAAAGTGGCAAGGTGATCAGTACACCATTGGGTATCGAGCAGGGTCATTCCGGCGGCATTCATCACGTCCACAAGGTGCATTACAGCCACTTTTGAGGCATCGCGTTGGAGATGAAACATGGACTCACCTGCGAAAAAGTTATTGATGCGTACCCCGTAGAGCCCACCGACCAGATGATTGTCGTTATCCCAGACCTCAACACTGTGCGCATATCCAATGTCGTGCAACATGCAATATGCATCAATGAACTCTTGAGTGATCCATTGACCTTCGGTATGTGCAGAAGCACACTGTTGCATCACGCCGGCAAAAGATTGATTCAACGTGACAGTGAACTTGCGTGCACTTTGTTTCATGGACCGTGTGATGCGTAGGCCATCAAGTGGGATGACACCTCGTGTTACAGGAGACCACCAACCCAGATCGCGATGTCTGTTACCTAAGTACATGGGAAACATTCCATGCGAATAGGCGTACAACAAAGTGGTGGGAGCTAAGTCTGCACCTACTGCCACGACATCATCATCAGGTGACCATTCATGAGGTTCGGGAAAACCCCAGTCACATGTGTTCGGTGGCAACATGTCACCGACCGCGATTCATTTAGTAGCTGTAGAAGCCTTGACCAGATTTGCGTCCAAGTTTTCCAGCTGCAACAAGACGACGCAGTGTGGGCACTGGTGCATAGTTTGGATCTGCAAACTCTGCGTACAACGCATCGAGAATTGCCAAGGACGTATCGAGGCCTACAAGGTCAAGCAGTGCGAATGGTCCCATCGGGAAATTGCAGCCGCCCTTCATCGCCACATCGATGTCTTCCATAGATGCAGTGCCTGTCTCCCAGATACGGATTGCGTTGTTCAAGTAAGGGAACAACAGAGCATTCACAATGAAGCCTGCACGGTCTTTTACTTGCACGCCAGACTTTCCACACTTGGCAGTGAAATCATTTGCTGCAGCAATTGTTTCGTCAGATGCAGTGATGGGGCGCACGACCTCTACAAGTGGCATTGCAGTTGCAGGGTTAAAGAAGTGGATGCCGCACACCTTGTCGGGGCGGTTGGTGGCCATCGCCATTTCCACCACAGGAAGCGTGCTGGTGTTGGTGGCAAGAATTGCACTTGGCTTCACAGCTGCATCGAGTTCTGCGAACAGCGCTTTCTTCACTGCGAGATCTTCCACAACTGATTCAATAACGAGATCACAATCGGCAAGATCAGCAATCTTGTCGGTTGCAGACAGGCGGGACAAGATTGCAGCTTTGTCATCTGCAGTGATTTTTTCGCGCTGCACTTGCTTGTCGAGACCTTTTTCAACCGAGGTGATCATTGCTTCTGCAGTGGCAACACTGCGTGAGCGCACGATGACGTCGTAGCCAGCTTTCGCAGCAACTTCAGCAAGTCCTGAGCCCATGATGCCCGAGCCACAGATTCCAACTTTTTTCATGTCAATCCTCCCGATTAGGTATCCCGCGAGGCTAACAATGGGACCTGCCTTCGCAACAACTGCGGGGCAGAAGCTCCTTATTTCTCGGTAATGGTCACCGAGTTGACAGTGACGGTGCGGCTTGGCTTTCCGCCCAAACCATCATCGGTGGGGCTGTGCAGTGCCTGAATGGCCTTCACCACATCGAGACCTTGGGTGATCTTGCCGAAGGTGACATAAGTGCCTTGACCGTTGAGGAGCGATCCGTTTGGCCCAGTGACGAAGAAGAACTGCGCACCGCCCGAATTAGGACCTTGCGACCGAGCCATCACAAGATCACCTTCTGAGTATTGAAAACCAGATCCTTCGTCAGCAATTGTGTAACCCACGCTGTCGGATGCACTAAAGCCACCACCTTGAATGATGTCAATTGATGGATCAGTGCGGAAGATGGTTGTGGTGTCGTAGTAGCGGTAACGCGCAAGCGACACGAAGTTGTTCACGGTGCCGGGAGTGTTCTGAGTATCTAGCTCAACAACGATTTCACCTTCGGTGGTATCAAATGTGGCTGTGTAGGACTTTGAAGGATCAATGCAATTCTCCATTGGGCCTGCAAAGGAATCCACTCGCTCACTTTCGCCCCCGACTGCAGGACATGGTGTGAGTTCGGCTGGTGCAGATGTTTCCGGTGCAGTGTCTGTGTTGGTG